>DATBYL010000326.1:0-6774 GCA_036513735.1 Candidatus Acidiferrales bacterium | reverse complement strand
TACGAATCTTGGCGCGACCGTTTACGAAGGCCATCGCGCGGAAAATGTGGCTGGAGCGCATGTAATCGTTACCAGCTCCGCGGTGCGCAAAGAAAATGCAGAGGTAGTCGAAGCGCATCGGCTGAAAATTCCCGTGATTCCGCGTGCGGAAATGCTGGCGGAGCTGATGCGCTTGAAATACGGGATTGCTGTTGCCGGAGCGCATGGAAAAACCACAACTACTTCGATGGTGGCGTCGGTTCTGGCTGCAGCGGATTTGGATCCGACGTTTGTTGTCGGAGGGCGAGTGAATCAGGCGGGTACAACGGCGCGTCTTGGCAAAGGCGAGTACATGGTGGTGGAAGCTGACGAGAGCGATCGCACATTTTTGTTGCTTGCGCCGGTTGTTGCGGTGGTCACTTCAATCGATCGAGAGCACTTGGACCATTACGATTCGCTGGAAGATATTCAGGATGCATTCACAAAATTTGTGAATCGAGTTCCGTTTTACGGCGCCGCGATTCTGTGCATGGACGAGCCGAACGTGCAGGCAATTCTGCCGAACGTGACGCGGCCGGTGATTTCTTACGGCACCAGCAGCCAAGCTGATCTTGTGATCACGGACATTGTTCACACTGGATTGCAGAGCGATTTTCGGCTTACGTATCGCGGAGACGATCTCGGCATGTTTCATCTGGCTGCGCCTCCGGGAATGCACAATATTCGGAACGCTGCCGCTGCTGCGGCCGTTGCGCTTTATCTTGACGTGCCCGCGGATTTAATTCGCGAAGGTTTGGCAGCCTTCACCGGAGTTGGACGACGCTTCGACGTGAAGGGCGTAATCAACGGCATCACGCTGATTGACGATTATGGACATCACCCGTCGGAAATTCGCGCGACGCTTGAGGCTGCGCGCCTGTGTAAATTTAATCGGCTGCTTGTGCTATTCCAGCCGCACAGATTTTCTCGCACGCTGCACATGTGGGATGAATTTTGCCGCACGTTTAACAACGCCGATGTTTTGGTGATGACCGACATTTACGCCGCTAGCGAAATTCCGATTCCCGGCATTTCTTCTGAAGCATTGACGGCTGCGATTCGTGAAGCAGGGCACAAACACGTTGTGTATCGCAGCTCGATGCAGGATGGCATCGATTATTTGTTGAAGGAAGCGCGGCCGGGCGACGCGATTCTGACTATTGGCGCAGGAAATGTTGGGCGGGCGTCGGGCGAAATGGCAGTTGTGCTGAACGCGAGAGTGGCGCCGAACTTTTTGCCGGAGGAATAGAAATAATTTACGCGCTTTGAAAATCCAATGCGAATCGAAGACGCCAAAATTCTTGCGGCCCTCCCGAACTTAGGCATAGACCGCCTCGAAGGCGCGGCTTTGTCTGATTACACTTCGCTCGGAATCGGCGGCACGACCGATTTGCTGTTGATCAAGCGTCGTGCTTCGATTCCAGAGCTTGTCCGAATGCTCGACGACGCCGGTTACCCGCACAAATTTCTTGGCGGTGGGAGCAATCTTCTCATTCGCGATGGCGAACTTCCGTGGGTGATGCTGCATCTTGTGAAGCCGGAGCCGGAAGTTCGTCTCGAAGGAAATTTTGCGTTCGTTGACGCAGCGGCGGATCTCGGACGGACGGTCACGTTCTGTGCGAAGAATAATCTGGGCGGCATGGAAGGTTTGATTGGCGTGCCCGGCACGATTGGCGGCGCTTTGCGGATGAACGCGGGAGCCTATGGCATCCAGATTGGGACTTACGTGCGGGAGGTCGAGCTTTATCGTGCGGCGAGCCGCAGTCTGGTCACTTTGAAGGGCGATGAGATTCACTTCGAATATCGTCACACTTCTTTCGCGCTCGATGATATTATGCTCGCAGTGAAACTGGAGCTACCCTCCAAACCCTTCAAAGAAATTCTCGACGGGATTCGTATCTGTAATGAGAAGCGCAGATCCAGTCAGCCGTTAAATCAAAAAAGCGCGGGATGCATTTTTAAGAATCCACCGGGTGCGAGCGCCGGCCGGATGCTGGACGAGCTCGGCCTGAAAGGGCTGAACGTGGGCGATGCGCGCGTTAGCGACCGCCATGCAAATTTTTTTGTGAACGCTGGAAACGCCACTGCCGCGCAAATGCTTTCGCTGATCGATACGGTGCGCGAGCGCGTGCGGCAATCGTACGGGATCACTCTGGAAGAAGAGGTCATCATCTGGAAGTAACAATTACGGTGAATGCCAAAATCTACAGGTGTGAAATAAAATGACTAGCGAAACAGACGCAATTAATCCGGAAGCGATAGCGGACGAAGAACCGCGATACCTGCGGCGTCAGAAGCCCGTAGAGGTTCGCCGCAAGAAATTCGGCAAGCGCACCTGGCCGTTCTATCGCCGCGCGATGATAGCGGGCGTGGCCGTGCTGGTCGGCGGATTCGCGCTGTATCAAGTTGGCAGCTTTTTCCTTTATTCGCCGCGCGTAACTCTCGCGAGCCTGGATCAAATTGAAATTTCCGGCACGCACTATCTGGCGCGCCAGGCGATTACCGAAAAATTTGCGCAGGACGAAAACCGAAGTGTTTTGCGTGTGCCGCTGGACGACCGTCGCGCCGCGCTCGAATCAATTCCGTGGGTGGATCACGCTATCGTCTCGCGAATTTTGCCGGACCGGCTGCGAGTCGAAATTGTCGAGCGGTCGCCTGTCGCATTTCTTCGCAACGGCACGGATCTTGGCTTGATTGATGGTCACGGAGTTTTGCTTGACCGGCCTGTGGAAGGCGATTTCCAATTTCCGGTTGTGAGTGGAATTTCGGAAGCAACTCCGGCGAGTCAGCGCGAGCAGCGCATGGCCTATTACACGCAACTGCTGCGCGATCTCACGGCCGTAAGACCCGGCGCCGCGGATCATGTGAGCGAAGTGGATCTGTCGGATGCGAGCGACGTTCGCGTGACGCTTGCAGGCCTAAGCGAAATGGGAATCACCGGCCTGGAGGATCAAGGTCCGGTGCTCGTTCACTTTGGAACGAAGGATTTCGACACGAAGTTTCGCGTACTTGTAGACAATATTTCGCAGTGGCGCGCTTCTGCGGGCCGAGTGGATTCGATTGACCTGCGTTTCTCGAAACAAGTTGTTGTGAATCCGGAATCGCGCGCGGTGGCCGTGAAAACTCCCGTCGCGGCGATGAACACGCAAACACTTTCGCATTCGCCAAGCACCAAGCCGGCGAGTGCGAAGAAATCTCATTGATTTAATAATGTAACGCGGCCATTCATTCAGAATGGTTCATGAACGAACGGAGCGGCGGATTGGCAAAAAAGGAACGCTATATCGTTGGGCTTGATATCGGCAGCGCAAAGACGTGCGCGTTGATGGGCGAGCTTGACGAAGACGGAATTAAATTTGTGGCGATTGGCGCGACGGAATCCAAAGGATTGCGCAAAGGTCTTATCGTGAATTTGGATGCCACGGTAAGCTCGATTCGGCGCGCGGTGGAAGAAGCGGAAAGCGCCGCGGGAGTTCCCGTTGAATCAACAATTCTTGGAGTTGCCGGCAGCCACGTGAAGGGCGTGAACAGCCGCGGAGGAATTACGCTGGGCCAAAAAGCGCGTGATGTGCAGCGCGAAGATATTCGCCGAGCGGTGGACGCGGCGCGCGCGATCACTTTGCCCGAGGATAGGGAGGTGTTGCACGTTCTGCCGCAGGAATTTGTGCTGGATGCACAGGATCATATTCGCGAGCCGATGGGAATGGTCGGGCAGCGACTGGAAGTGAATGTTCACATAGTCACTTCGGCGATTTCCGCGTCGCAGAATCTTGTTACCGCCGCGAACAAAGCGGGCGTGATAGTTGCGGATACAGTTCTCGAACCGTTGGCGGCTGCGGAAGCTTGCTTGATGCAGGATGAGCGTGACTTGGGCTGCGCGCTACTCGACATCGGTGGCGGAAGCACGGACATTGTCGTTTTCGCGGGTGGCGTAGTGCGTCACGCGGCGGCGGTTCCGATTGGCGGCGACCATTTCACGAACGATCTTGCCGTCGGACTGCGCACTCCGGTTCCAGAAGCGGAGCGCGTGAAGCGAGAAAATGCGTGCGCGTTTCGTGATTTACTAACCGAAGATACTCCGATTGATATCGCCAGCGTCGGAGATCGTCCGCCGCGCACAGTTTTTTCTAAGATGTTATGCGATATTGTTGAACCACGCGCGCAGGAAATGCTGTCGCTGGTACGCGATGAACTTAAACGCGCCGGACTCGATACGCAAATTTCCGCTGGACTGGTTCTCACGGGCGGCGGCGCGAAATTAAAAGGGTTGGTCGAATTGGCCGAGCAAATGTTTTCTCTGCCGGTGCGCATCGGCGTGCCGCGTGGACTGCCGGGCTTGCCGGAAGAATTTGCTCAGCCGGAATATTCCACCAGTGTTGGATTGCTTTTGTACGGAGCGCGGGCGCGGCGGCAGGTTGCGGCGCGGCCAACTTCGATGATGGGCAAGTTGAAAGCGATGTTCGCGGGGCAGTAGAAGTGTTCTCAAAAGTTTTGCAGCGGCAAAAGTTTTTTACCGGATTGTTGTGACAGGACACCAGTCCATCGGGCGCGCTGTCCGGAGCGGGATGCACGTAAAAGAAATGGGGGGAAATTACATGACACCGAAGGACACGGGAATTCGACTATCGTTTAGCGAAGAACTTTTGCAGGGCGCAAAAATACGCGTCGTCGGAGTGGGCGGCGGCGGATGCAACGCCGTCAACCGCATGATTCGCGCCAAGGTGGAAGGCGTGGAATTTATCGCGGCCAACACCGATTTGCAGGCGCTGAAAATGTGTCAAGCGCCTGTGAAACTTCAACTCGGCGCGAAGCTCACGAAGGGATTGGGCGCCGGCGCGAATCCGGACATCGGCCGCAAAGCCGCGCTGGAAGATACCGACAGAATTATTGACGCCATGGAAGGTTCCGACATGGTGTTCATCACCACGGGACTCGGTGGCGGCACGGGAAGCGGCGCCGCGCCCGTTGTGGCCTCGCTCGCAACCGAGCTCGGCGCACTTACTGTTGCCGTCGTGACGAAACCATTTGCGTTTGAAGGCAAGCGCCGCATGCTGCAAGCCGAGCAGGCTCTGCAAGAACTTGTCGGTTGCGTGGATACCGTCATCGTAATTCCCAACGAGCGCTTGATGGATACCGTCGAAAAAGGCACGAGCTTTTTTGAAGCATTCCGCATCGCCGACGATATTTTGCGGCAAGCCGTGCAGGGCATCAGCGACATCATCACCGTGCCTGGAATTATCAATCGCGATTTCGCCGACGTGAAAGCCATCATGCACGGACAGGGATATGCCGTGATGGGCACCGCCGTCGCGTCCGGAGCGAATCGCGCGATTGATGCCGCGAATCGCGCCATCAATTCGCCGCTGCTGGAAGACAATTCCATTCAGGGCGCGCAGGGAATCCTCATCAATGTTTGCGGATCGTCCAGCCTTTCGCTGCACGAAATTCACGAAGCGTCGTCCATTATTCAGAAGGCCGCGCACGAAGACGCGAATATTATTTTCGGCGCGGTGCTTGACGAAGCGATGAAAGAGTCGGTGAAAATTACTGTGATTGCCGCAGGATTCCGCGACGCCGCTCGCAAAGTTGTTCAGCAGCCGCGCTCATCGTATCTTCCGAAAACATGGAAGGCAGGACGCATCGAAGACGTTGTATCAGAGCCAGTTGCGCAGGCAGCGCCTCCGCCGCCGGCGCGTCCAACGCCGGAAATTATTCATGAAGTGCAGACGGATGATTTGGAAGTGCCGACTTTCCTGCGGAGGAAAGCGCAGAGCGCTTAACATAAATAGGTATCTCTTGACGGGCACGATTTGCAAACGCGGATCGTGCCTGTTGGTTTTTGCGGGCACAACAAGCGCGTTAGAGTTGGGCGGATGGAAGCGAATTGCCGCGTCACGAGCAGCGTGCTCCGGAAATTGCTGGCGGGAGCGCGCCGGGACCCAGCTCACGAATGCTGCGGGCTACTAGCCGGCCGCGCCGGGGAAATTACAACCATTTTCGCCGCGCAAAACTCCCTCTCAAGCTCCAAGGCCTACGAAATTGCTCCGCAAGAATTGTTTGCTATCTTCCGCAAAATCCGCGCGGAGAATCTGGAACACCTGGGGATCTACCATTCGCATCCACAAACGGAAAATATTCCTTCACCGAAGGATATCGCTTACGCCTATTATCCCGACGCAATCTATTTTATTATTTCGCCGCAGGCGGACGCGCCAAAGCCAATCCGCGCGTTCCGGATTCGAGAGGGCAGTGTAACTGAGCTGCTTATTGAAGAGGTGTTCGAGTCCCGAGTATAAGCGCTATACAATGCGGATAATTGCCGGAGGTTTCAGCCGACGCCCTCGATGCGGTCGGCATAGACGTTCACCAGCTTGTGAGATTTGAGGAGTTTTTCGATTTGCCGCCAGTGACGAGCGAGAAAGGCGTGATATTCATCTCGGGAGAGATTACCGAATCTTAGATGCATTACCCACGGCAGTAGTGATTTCGTGATTATCCGGTCCGAAAAATCTGCGTCCTTGCTGACAATAACCAAATCATGCTTGCGGGCAAACTCCCATATCTGCGTGTCGGACGGATTTCGGTCTACCTTTGAGAGGAGAAAAATCGGGAGCCTCGGCGAAAACCGCAACTGCGCAGGCACGTTTCCGTCGAAGAGATAACCCTTCATGCCGCCGAAACTATCGAGAAATGATTCCGCATGAGGCGGGATGCGTAATCCAGACATGCCTGCACATCGGCGCGGGTGAGCTTTGG
>DATBYL010000325.1:0-4886 GCA_036513735.1 Candidatus Acidiferrales bacterium | reverse complement strand
CCATGCGGTGGAAATTTGTGCGCCGCGCGTCAAAACGTTTTCTTCCCGGCGAACGCGCGGAAGACGCCTTGGCTGCGGCGAGCGAACTTGCCGCGCTAGGAATTAGCGCGATGCCTTCACGCGTCGGCGAAAATATTGCCGAAGCTGCGGAAGCGAATGCCGTGGCCGAACATTATGTCGGCGTGCTGGCGCAAATGCGCGCCGCGAATCTGCCCGCTTCCCTTTCCATTAAGCCGACGCAGCTTGGGCTGGATTTGGACTCCGAACTTTGCTACGCGAATCTCGTACGGATTTTAGATGCAGCAAGTTCAAATTCTCCATCGAGGGCGCAGCAAGCAGCGCCCCTACAGAATCCGGTTGCGAGCATCGATCGTTCCATCAGTCCGGGAATCATCTGGATTGACATGGAATCCAGCGTCTACACGGATCGCACGCTGGGACTTTTTCGGCGCGTGCGCGCAACGCATGCAAATGTTGGCATCTGTCTGCAAGCATATTTGCGGCGAACACCTGATGATCTTGAATCGCTGCTGCCGCTTGGCGCGGCGATCCGTCTTGTGAAAGGCGCTTACGCCGAATCGGCTGCGGTTGCCTTTCCTGCGAAGTCCGATGTTGACGACGCTTTCTTCGCGTTAACGCAGCGAATGTTTGCGGCGGAATCTATCGCCGCGGGAAATCGTCCCGCGCTTGCTACTCATGATTCGCGGATGATCGCGCGCATCATCGAAGTTTCCCACGTTGAAAATGTTCCGCAATCGCGTTTTGAATTTCAAATGCTCTACGGAATTCAGCGCGATTTACAAAAGAAACTTGCTCGCGATGGTTTCGCGGTTAGCGTGCTCATCTCTTACGGAACATATTGGTTTCCGTGGTACATGCGACGACTTGCTGAACGTCCCGCGAATGTTTGGTTTGTGGTGCGCAATATTTTTGGGTGAAGCGCAAACGATCATCGCTGCGCGGCCCTGCCAAAAAGACTCACGTTCGGAGAACGTGAGCTACATCCGCAATTCCAAATCAACGGCTGCCACCCTCAAGGATGGCGCTACATAAGCAAAACCTACGAACTGAAGGGTGGGGTACCCCCTCCCCATACTTTTTGTATGAATATCAAAACAAAAGAGTTAGGCCGAATGATCTTGCTATGAATATCAAAACAAAAGACTTAGCTATTTACTTATCGTGTAACGATGCCCTTTAGATTCAGCAAGTTACAAAATCACTAAAAAGTGGCTGCTAAGAATATCAAACTAAAGGACTTGAAGTGCCGTGTTTTGATATTCTTAGAAGACTGCACTAAATCAGGGCATTTCTTGTGTCGGCGGGATGATCGAGTTCCATTTTGAGAAGGCCTACGAGATACGATCGGCTCGGTCGACTTCGCAAGTTAGCATACAAGTAACTATCTGTCAAGAAGAATTTGCGGGAGAAATTTACCCATTTCGTGGGTATTCGAATAGTTGTGGAAAAGTCCGAAGGCGAAGGCTCTCAACGCAGAGGCGCAGAGAAAAGCTACGAGGAGAGAGCTTCCAGCCGAGTTAGAGTGTCTGGATATTTGCGAACAAGGAGCACGAGCGCGGCGGCTTGACGATTTGGTTTTGCGCGTCCTTGTTCCCATTTCTCGAGCGTTCGTTCGTTGATCCGCAATTTGCGAGCGAAGACGGCGCGCGAGCAGCGAAGTTTTTTTCGGGTGTCTTTAATTAATTTGGAATCGACTTTGGGGAGTGGCGCTGGCTCAACTTTGTAGGTGCGCAGAGTTAGTTTGCCTTCGCGATGGCTCTTCATTTCCGCCACGCCTTCCATAAGTTCGCGAAGAATGCGTCTCTTGGGCATTTGCGTCTCCCTTCAATCCTACGCCAATAGCGTATAGATGCCAAAGAGGTAGATCTTCCTGATTTCACCGGTCGAATCCGACAACCAAAAGTCCTCGCGGTACGTCCAACAAGGCGAATGGGAACTGCTTTCGTATTTCGGTTTGGTCTGTGCGTACTTCTCGCGGCGAGCGCTGTTGCCGCGCAGCAACCTCAAGCGCCGACGGATCCAAGCACCGTTCTCACGATGCAGGGCCTCCAGACGGCGCAGCTTGCGGCGACATGGCTGCACAACGGCGATCCGCGTTTGGAGGCGTGGGGCGCTTATGTGATTTTGCGCGATCATCACGAATCGCTGATTCCCGATTTAGTGAAAATGGTGAGTGAGTACGAAGTTGCGCCGTGGCCCATCGCAGACAGCCGAAGAGACCAGCATGACGCAATGATTGCCGTCCTGGATGTTTTGATTGAACTTTCCGGCCCCGTTTCTACCAGTGACGCGGCGCGTCTTTATCCGGAATTCCCTGTGCAGTCGTTGATTCTGCTTTCGCGCGAAGGCGATTCGGCATTTCCGTATCTGCTTGATATATTTCGTACGGAACGTTCGCACCATGACGCGTGGCTCGCCGCAGGAAACGAACTGGCGCAAAGAAGATTTCCAGGATTTGCCGCAGCCGTGCTCGGCAGTTTGACGGTGCAAGCCCGAATCAGGGTAACGACCTCAGGTGAGAGCGAAGCCGGCTGGGGGACAGGTGGTAGTTGTGCCAGCGGCGGCGAAGGCAAGGCGGGTTGGCCTGTTGTAGGAAATTACAGTTTCGCGGGCCGCCGTACTGGCGCAATTCTGCTCGCCGACGGAGTTGACCCTGCGTACTACATGAGATGGGTCAGCGGAGCTTATGATCGCGATCGGGATCGTTGCTGCGGTCCATGTGCCGCAGACGGAACGGACCTGAACTTATATCGTGAACACTATCTAGCATTCTTGCTCGCCGCTCCACAGGCGAATCCGCCGCTTCGCGCTTCTTTCAACGAAACAATTATTTGGCGGGATAGCACCACTTACTTGACGCATCTGCGAGACGTCGTACAGCAGCAAGACGAAGCATTCCTTCGAGCAGCCGGAAAATTGAGAGACGCGGGATTAATGACGCCTGAAGAAGCTGCCGTTGTGACGCCGCATCTGGAAATTACGATTGTAGATGATCGCGATGACAAGACAACCCCGCTGCCGCGTGTTGAGAATCTTGGAGACAATGTAATCGTGAAAATGGCGTAATGCCGTGGTGTCAAGGTATCTCTGATTTCACTTGCGTGGCTTCAACACCTTCTCGATCCGGCTGGGCACGGGCGCTGGGAATTGGTTCGATGTTTGCGCGGGCGACGGATGATTTACTTTTGAGGCGCGTCCTGACGCGACCATGCGCTGATGCGCGTCTTGCCAGGTGGGCAGGTCGAGTGTTTCCTGCGTCCAGTGAACGACGGCCGCTTCGTCGCACCAGTTCAGCAGTTTGGGCATTGCGGCGCGATGCGCGGCGTTGGTGCGATAGAAGTTCATGGCGGCTTCGCTTTCCCATGCGGTGAGCGTCCAAAAAACTTTCCGCGGATTCACGAGCATCCTGCCGCCGCGAAATCCGCCAGCGCGCGCGGCCTGACGGGCGGACTTAAACGTATGCCACAAAAATTGCGGCATATAGAGTGGGGAACGCACGCGGAGTCGCGTCACTGAAATCAGGATCATCACGGCCTTTTATCGCGAGCTGCGCTGCACAAACTCTCGGCTAATTGTTCGGACCACGATACTCGTAATGCCCGGTAATTTTCCAATCGAACAGAACATCTTCCATTTTTGGGCCGCGTCCTATGTTGTGAACGATCATGTATCGGCCGGACTGCGGAGACTTCGTGTCGACGAGGATGCCGATGTGCGGAACGTTGCCGCCGAGATCCCAGGTGACCAGATCGCCGGGCGCGTAGTCTTCCATGCGATTGGTGATGGGCAAAGATTTTCCTTTGCGTGCGAAAAATACCATCAGGTTCGGGACGCGGCGATGATCGATGTTCGTGTCCGTACCGCCATAATTTCCGAAGCGCGGATAGGCGGCGCGATTTTGTTGCATGTCTTCGTGAACAAGTTTTTGCAGATCAATTCCAACTGCGCGATAGATGCGGATAATTTCGTCGGTGCAGACGCCGGTGTCGGCGGGCACGTCTCCATTGGGATAGCCGATGCGGACGTAGGCGGGATCGTAGCGGATGGTGTGGGTGGTGCGTTCGTGGGCGGCGGCGAGGAGTGCCGCGACGAATTTTTCATTTGGAGTTTGGGAGGAGGCGAATGATTGCGCGAGAGGCGTGAAGATAATTGCCATCGCCAAAATAATTGCGATGTGACGAAGGGGCGCACGCGGCCAGAACACCGGTGTTCGGCGAACCCGGGCTACACATTTGCTCGGCAATGAAGTTGTAGCCGTCACGTTCAATCAGATGGCAACGTTGCGGATTGGGTGGCCTTCACCACCAGCGCAAAAACTCCGCTCAGAAATAAAACTCCGCCAAGAATAATTGTTCCCACGGCGAAAGCGCCTGTGCGTTGGCGCGCCAATCCCGTGACGTAGGGTCCGAATAATCCGCCGAGATTGCCAAGCGAATTGATGAATGCGATTCCGGCTGCGGCGCTCGCGCCGGAAAGAAACTCGCCGGGCATGGCCCAGAAGGGACCGAATGCGGAATAAACTCCGGCGACGGAAATGCTGAGAAAAATTGTGGAGAGCAGAACGTGATGCGGCTGCACGCTGAGGAAAAATCCGGCGGCTCCGGCGAAAGCGCATCCGGCGAAATGACGATGCGGCTGGCGAGTTTTGTCAGAGCGGGAGGCGACGAAGCCCATCGCGGCGGCTGCAACAATATAAGGTACGGCGCTGAGGACACCGACCATGCGGTCGCTGAAGCCGGAGAAATTCTTCACGATTTCCGGAAGCCAGAGACTGAGGCCGAGGGAGGTCCAGAGGAGAGTGAAATATGCGGCGCAGAGGAGCCAGGTTTCGCGGCGCGCGATTACGTTGAGCAGAATCGAAGTGC
>DATBYL010000324.1:0-6440 GCA_036513735.1 Candidatus Acidiferrales bacterium | reverse complement strand
TTCGCTGCGTTCAAAATGCGGTCCGCGATTGCGAATGCCTTCTTTCGCTTCGAGCAATAAATCCGCGAAGCGGGTGACAATTTCTTGCGTGAAAAGTTTTAGCAGCGCGATGCGCAGCAGAACATCGTGCTCAACATTTTTTGCGTACTTCGCATTGGTCAGCGAGGTCTGCAACATTTCATTCAGCATTTTGCGGAACGTGGCGGATTCCGGCGCGCGCATCGGTTTGCGTTCAAAGCCGGGGAAATGCGTAAGCTTCACCGTCTGGCGAATTAAATCGAACAGAAAAATGCGCGTCGCTTCAACAAATTTGGGACTCAGATAAACATCGTGATGAATATTATCCACGCCCACGACGAGCGAGCTGAGCGGGATTTCCGGCGCATAGCGAGACAGCTCGGCGCGAACCGAGCGCGGAAGCGCGGCGATTGTAGGATAGTCTGCCATCTGAAAAAGAGCCTGTAATGAATGTAGCAACCGGGTAGCGCGGCAACAAGGTTGAGCGGCTTACCTGATAACAGCGGACGGAAATGTAGTGGAAGCGGGTTGCGAAAGCTATGGCACCGGCGCTGCAAAATTTCTAACGCGGGAATGTTACGCGGATGCGGCGATCGTCTTCGCCGGCGTGATCGAGTTCGATGCGGACGATTGGCCAATCTGTTCGGAGAGTTAGACGCTCGGACCATTCAATAATCGCGATGCTGGGTTCGGAGAGAATATCTTCGAGCGCGATGGATTCCAGATCGTGCGTGCCCTCCAATCGATAAAGGTCCACGTGAAAAACCTTCACCGGCGGCATGCTTTGCGTTTTGAAAACGTGGACGAGATTAAATGTGGGACTGGTGACGTCCTCTTCCGCGGCCGCACCTAATCCACTGATGATTCCCTTTGTTAAAGTTGTTTTTCCCGCGCCGAGATCGCCTTTTAGTAAAACAAGTACCGGCGCATTCAATCGCGCGGCGAGAGTGCGGCCGAATTCTGTAGTTTCTTCAGAGGAATGCGTCAGAATTTCTTCAGGCGGCATTTTCCAAATCCGAATTCAGGCGGGCGAAGGCGGCGGGAAGGGCTTCAATTAAATCCGAGGCGATGAGCGAAGCTTCACCAGTTTTTTCCGCGGCGATATCGCCCGCAACGCCGTGCAAATAAACGCCGAGGCCAATAACGCGTTCCCATTGCTCGATTCCAAATTGCGCGGTAAGTCCGGCGAGAATTCCTGTGAGTACGTCGCCCGTTCCTGCCGTGGACATGCCGGGATTTCCAGTGGTGTTGATGAAGGCGTTGCCATTCGGCGTGGCAAGAATCGTGTGAAATCCTTTTAGCACGACGAACGCATTGTATTTTTCGGCGGCGCGTTGCGCGGAGCCGAGTCGATTCGTTTGCACTACAGCCACACTCGATCCGAGAAGCCGCGCCATTTCTCCGGGATGTGGAGTTAGCACAAGCGCAGGCGTCGCGCGATTCGCGAGCGCCTCAAGAAAATCCGAGGGTGCGGCGGCGAGCGCGTTCAATCCATCGGCATCAAGAACTATCGGCAGCGGACATTCCAGCAGCACGCGCCGCACAAATTGTTGCGTTTCGTGATTCATGGAAAGTCCGGGGCCAATACCGAGAACGCTCTTTTGCGCGAGCAATTCTGCGAAGCGATTGTATTCAAAATTGCGAAGGCTGACTGTGCCCGCGTCGGCTTGCGCGAGCGGGGCCGTCATTAATTCGGGGCGATATGATGCGACAGTCGGCAGCGCGTCTTCAGGAGTTGCGACGGTAACGAGACCAGCGCCGGAACGCAGCGCGCCATATCCGGAAAGTGCGGCGGCGCCGGCTTTTCCGCGCGCGCCTGCGACGATCAGCGCGTGTCCGTAGAGGCCCTTGTTTGAATCGGGCCGGCGATGAAACGGAAGTCCGCGAAATTCCTCGGGTTCGAGCCAGCGCATTTCGTGATGCAGCTCTGAATCTTGCGCGTCAGATTTCTCTGCACCAACCTGCTCAACAATTTTCTCAACTAGCGCTGGTGGCGTGCCGATGTTGCGAACAATTAGTTCGCCGGCTTTTTCGGAATCGACGGAAAGCAGTTGCCCGATTTTTGGCGCGGTGAACGTGACCGTGAAATCGGCGCGAATTACGGGGCCATTTGCAGGGCCACCGTCGGATGGGAGTCCGCTGGGCATGTCGACTGCGACGACAGTAGGCCTTCGACGCGCGCGAACGACTGCGTCGTTTACGTCGGTGATTACCTGCGCGAGAAATCCGGTAACTGGAGCGTTCAGGCCCGTGCCGAGCAGCGCGTCCACAATAATTTCAAATTGATCCAGGCCTGACCGACCCCACTCGCTCCACGAAACCGCTTCCGTAACGCTGATGACTCCTTCGCCGGCGTGCTTGCAGCGCTCAAGATTTAACAGAGCATCGCCGCGAACTTCTTCCGGCGAGGCGAACAAAAATACTTTTGGAGACGCGCCGAGTTGCTTCAGCAAACGCGCAACGACAAATCCATCGCCGCCATTGTTTCCTTTCCCGCAGAGAACTAGAATTTGCCGCTTCGCCAAATCGGAAAATTGTTTTTGCAGAAATGTGACCACGCCGGTTCCGGCGTTGCCCATTAGTTGAAGACTGGGAATTCCGTGCCGCTCGATGGTGAGGCGGTCGGCTTCGCGCATTTGAGCGGCGGTCAGGACTCGCATGGGATAATTTTTCGGCGCGCTGTCCAATCATTGGGCAATCACGGTACAATTCGCGCGCATCCAGTATATCAAACGGAGAATGTTACGCGTTGACGGCGGTCACGTCCGACCCAACACCGGGCGAAGACGCGGCGGCGGATTGTCCGAGACGCGCAACGATCACCGTCATGTCGTCGGCCTGTTCAGCGGTGCCAGCCCATTCTTCGGCGGAAACCAGAAGCGCGGCTACGATTGCGTCTGCGCTGGAGCGGCGATTGCGCAGCGCCACATTTTCCAATCGGTTGGTGCCGAATTCCTCGCCGTAAACATTTTCCGGCTCGATCAATCCGTCACTGTAAACCACCAACACGGAATCGGGACCAACTTCGACGATGCCTTCTTCGTATTCCGCGTCTTCAAAAACTCCGACGACGATGCCGCCGGTTTCAAGCCGCTGGATTTTTTCTCCGTTGATGAGCATGGGCGCGCAATGTCCGGCATTTGTGTAGCGAAGAATGCGCGTGGAGGAATCGTAGATAGCAAAGAAAAATGTGGCGAAGCGATCTTCCGCGGTATTCAGATATAAATGCTTGTTGATGCGGCTGACAACTTCCGCGGCGCTGGTGGCGGCTTCCGGATTCAAAAGCAACTGGCTGCGCAAAGCCGCTTGCACGCTGGCCATTAGAAGCGCTGCGGAAATTCCCTTCCCGCTGATATCGGCCAGCGCAATTCCAAGGCGCGTGGAGCCGAGCGGAAGAAAATCGTAATAGTCTCCGCTGACTCCACGCGCTGGTTTGCAATATGCGCCAAGTTGAATTCCGGCGAGCACCGGCAAATTGCGCGGAAAAAGTTGAGATTGAACTTCCTGCGCGATGGCCACTTCATTTTCCAATTTCTGGCGCTTGCGTTGTTCTTCCACAAGTCCATCGATGGAACTGGACATAGCGTTGAACGATTCGCCGAGCGCTCCCAATTGGTCGGCGCGTTCCACGCGGATGCGATGACTGAAATCACCTGAGCGAACATACTGCGTAGCTTCGTAAAGGTCGCCGACGGATCGAGTGATGGTTCGCGTGAGCACCACACCGGTGACGAGCGAACCGGCTTCAAGAATTATGAAGACGAGAAGAACGGCCAAAAATAATTGGATGTAAACGTCGCCGAGATCGCCGAGTGAAGTGAATAGATGCGCGTTCAAGGAGCGGACGCGTGCGGAATAATTCAGAAAAACAGGGCTTTCCGTGAGCACGTGCGTTGTGGAGTCTGCCAATATCGAAGGCATTTTGGAAATTCCGTCCACTTGAAAATCGAACCACGCGGATGACGGAGGAAGTTTGCGCAATTTAGTTTCGACGCGATATTGGGAGCGGTATTGGCCGTCGCCGATATGCAAAATGGATTGCTGCGGATCGGACGCGCCAGCCGGGCGCGTGGGGACCACGCTAATCGGCCCTAAAAATGGAGCGCAGCGTTCCAGCAAAGCGGGAGTCACTGGCTCACGCGCGCGCACAGTCACATCGTTGCGTTTCACTTCACCGACAATCCAAAGCGTGTCGCCGGATTGAACGAGTCCCTTGAAGCGGCCGGATTTCGTCGCGGATTCTTGTTTCAGCAGTGCGCCATCGGAATGCAAATTAAATTCGATTTGTGGAATGTGATCTTCCAACGTAGCGATTTGAGTTTCCAGCGACGATGGAAATGTTTTGGCGCTGCGCTCACCGGCAATTTTCGCAGGATCAACAGTTGCCGCGCCCGCAGCTACGACGTCGGCGGCGTCAGCAACTTCTTCGATGCGATCCTGCACTTCCTGAACGAGAAGATAGCCGCCGAGTTGGCGATACAAAATGGAAGCGGAAAGTCCGCCAAGAACGAGCAGCATCACCACGGGAACGACTGCGATGAAAAGATAGGCGATGATCAGGCGGTTGCGCAGACTCCACAAGACACGCGTGCGCGCGCCGGTGCCAATGCGAATCGCGAAATATCCGAGCGCGAGAAAGAAAAAGAAAGTGACCAGGCCGGACATTGGTGGCTCGTGTCCGGTGAATCGGACAATCCAGACGATCGCGTACAGCACGAGAACGACGAGCGCGATCCCGTCGATCGGCGTGAGCCTTTGCTTTATGGTGCGTACAAATTTATTCGGCATAGCAGGATGCGATGAGATAGCTTAACTCAGAAACGCGTTTGCGGAAAAATGGGGATTTTGCTGAGAGATGAAATTAGGAGGGACGCCTGCGCGTCCCTCCCATGAAAAACTATTTGTACAGTTCAGGATTGCCGACGCGGCTGTGCGAACGGCCGTAGCCAAAATAAATGACCATGCCGATTGCGAGCCAAACAACGAGCCGGATCCAGGTGTTTCCCGGCAAGCTGGCCATCAGCGCGACCGACACGATGATGCCCAGAATTGGAACGAGCGGCACCATCGGCGTGCGGAACGGGCGATGCAAATCCGGTCTCCGCTTGCGAAGGACCCACACGCCCGCGCAAACAATTACGAATGCAAGCAACGTTCCGATGCTGACCAGTTCGCCGAGAATGCTGATGGGAATTACCGCCGCGAAAAACGCCACGAAAATTCCAACGAAAATTGTGGAAATGTATGGCGTGCGGAAACGCGGATGAATCTTTCCTGCCCACTTCGGCAGAAGGCCGTCATGCGCCATGGAGAAAAACACGCGCGATTGTCCAAGCAACATGACGAGCATGACGCTGCCGAGTCCGGCGACGGCGCCGAGTTTCACCATCAAGCTGCTGACGCGGATTAAATGCGAGCCAACCATGAACGCCCAGCCGACTCCGGTTGCGTCAACTCCGACGGCGACGGGATCGGGAACGTTGAGCGCGGTGTAAGAAACCACGCCGGTTAGCAAACCGGAAACCGCGATGTAGAGAACCGTGCAGATCACCAGCGAACCGAGAATGCCGATGGGCATATCGCGCTGCGGATTTTTTGTTTCCTGTGCGGCGGTTGAAACGGCATCAAATCCGATGTAGGCGAAGAAAATTACGCCTGCTCCGCGAGCCACACCGGACCATCCATACTCTCCGAAATTTCCTGTGTTGGGTGGAATGAACGGATGCCAATTCTTGGAAGCAATTTCGGGATGGTGCATAACGAAGTAGCCAGCAACGCCGATGAAAACGAGAACGATGGAAACTTTCAGCATCACGATTGCGTTGTTCAGGTTTGCGGATTCTTTGATGCCAATTACCAGAACCGTTGTGACCAAGCAGATGGCGATGAACGCCACGATATTGAACGAACCGGTCGCATGCGGCAGAGTTGATGCGTCGATATTCGCGGTCTTCAGCGTGTCGGTGAGATTGCTGAGGAGTTGCCAGTGATCTTTATACAAAACGAGATCCGCGCCGGGTGTGGCCATGAGCGAAGGCGGAATGTGTATGCCGAAATCCTGCAGCAGGCTGGTGAAATATCCGCTCCATCCGGAAGCGACGGTGGCAGCGCCGAAGGCGTATTCCAAAATTAAATCCCAGCCGATGATCCACGCGAAAAGTTCGCCGAGCGTCGCGTATCCGTAAGTGTAAGCCGAGCCGGCGATGGGAATCAGCGAAGCAAATTCGGCGTAACACAATCCGGCGAAGACGCATCCGATTCCGGCGAGAATGAACGAGAGCACGATTGCTGGACCGGCATACTTCGCGGCGGCAGCTCCGGTGAGAACGAAAATTCCTGCGCCGATGATTGCGCCGACGCCCAACGACACCAGCGAAACCGGGCCGAGCGAACGTTTCAGCGAATTTTCGCCGGTCTCCCCG
>DATBYL010000323.1:0-4375 GCA_036513735.1 Candidatus Acidiferrales bacterium | reverse complement strand
CGGTTGGACTGGCTCGCTGTATGGGCGGCATTTCTCGATCCGGATTATTCCCATTCCGCGTACGTCGCAAAAATCGCCTCGCTGCTGTTCGATGGAATTCTGGCTGCCGGCGTGCCGGTTATTCTTCCCGTCAGAGCGCGGAGCCTGCTTGAAGCGGCGGCAATCCTTCACGACGTCGGCCGCGCGCACGGTCCGCGCAATCACCAGAAAAAATCATATCGCATGATCCGCGAAAAGATTCCGCCGCCCGGCTGGACTGCCGCTGAAATGGAAATTGTGGCCACGGTTGCGCGATATCATCGCGGCGCTTTGCCAAATGCCGGTCAAAAAAGCTGGGCGGCGATCCCCGCTAATCACAGAGAAGGTGTTTTATTTCTCGCGGGAATCCTGCGCCTCGCCACGGTGCTTGGAAGCGATGGCAATTCTGTGATTACGGAAATGAAAGTGGAAAATGTGGAGGTGCCCGCTGCGTCGCTATCGATCCGCGTGACGGGATATACGGGCGAGGAGCCGTTGGCTTCCCGCCTCGCCGCCGAACGTCATTTGCTGGAAAGTGTTTTGCACCGGGCTATCGTGATCGAACCGGAATCAGATCGCGCTCGCGGAATTTCCGCGGCGAGCTAAGCATTGCGAAATTATTCGTCCAACATTCGCAGCGCGCGCGCCGGCATCAGCCAGATCAATTCGCCATCAATCGGCGAAACAGAATGCAAATCCAGGCAAGCCACGCCGGCCTTCTTCAACTGAGTGCAAGCCTTGGGTGCGTGAAGAGCAAGCGCGATAAATTCATCCATATGCGGTGCGTGTCCGAAACAAATCACTTCTTCGGCTTTCGATTTCGTTAGCTCATCGAGAAGCAGCAACGGCGAAGCGCCGGACAAAAGCGCGTCAGTTTTTTTGATGCGGCTCACCGGAATATCCAGTGCAATACAGGCGATCTCCGCGGTTTGCATGGCGCGCAAATATGGACTGCTCAAAACCAAATCCGGATTCACTTTCATCGCGCGCAATCCGTGCGCCGCGGCGCGCGTCTTCTCAATTCCTTTTGGCGTCAGGTGACGTTCCGGCTCCGGCGGACATTCCGGATCATCGCGGTCAATTGCAATTCCGTGGCGCATCAAATAAACGAGCATAAATTTTAAAATTTCTCCCTCGCGCTTTCCGTTCGGGCGCGCTTCTATTCTAGCGTGATTTTACAACGCCAGCTTTGGATTCTCTTGATTCCGCGCAGGTTGGAAACTCGCCGATCAGGCCGTCAATCCCCAGGCTTGGCCAGATCGCATCGCCGGAGATTTTTTCTGCGCCGGCCCGAACTCAACTCGATGCAGCTTCCGGGTCCGCAATTTCGATGCGCCGAGCTTCGCTCTTGTCCGCGTGAACACCACACCCACTCCAAATTCTTTCTCGAAGGGACGCGCCTTTCGGCGCAACATTCCCAATTCCAAATTCGCGCCGGGCGCCAGAAACAATCGCAGTCGCAATTGTTTCCGCGAAACGCGGATGCGCAGCGCGCGCACATTCAAAGTTCCACCTGCTCCCATCGCCGCAGCGACGCGCAGGATTCCGCTCAATTCGCGAATTCTCCGGCGATCCCGCGGAGGCAGTGACGCATATAATTTGTGATGCGCCTCCGGCTCGGACTTTCCGTGATAACGCACCAGGCACGCCAGGATCGCCTGCGTTTCAGCGGGTAAACCGGGCAACTCCGCGTTCTGAACTAAATATTCGCCGTGCTTGTGATGCGCTTTCTCATGAATCGCCCTTCCACAGTTGTGAAGAATCGCCGCCATTTCCAATGGCAGGCGCAACTCCGGCGGCAATTCGTACTTCGTCGCAAGTTGATCGAACAACAGCGCGGCTAAAGCGCGCACATATTCCGCGTGCCGCAAATCGCAATGAAATTTCGCAGCGATATTTCTCGACAAATCCAAAAGCACATCAGCGCGCCGCTCGTCCAGCCCCGGCGCTCCAAAATGTTGCGCCGCCAGATCGCACAAAATTCCTTCTCGGACGCCCACCGCCGGAACCAGAATCGTATCGAGCCGCGCGTGCTCAGCGAGGCACAGGAAAACCACCGCCGCAATTCCCATCACTTCCGCGCGATCGCGCCGCACATGGAATTTGCGCATCCGCGCCGGGACATCTCGCCGCAGTATCTCCCACGCTTGATCCCGCAACAGCCTCACGTGAATCGAAGGCACGCCGCGATAGCGCGGCCCCGGCGCCACACGCGCCAGGAGTTCCGCATTTCCGCCGCAGAAAACGGCCAGGTTACGCGAAAGATTCGGAGGATTTGGCCACGCGCTTTGAATCACAGAAAGTATGCGATGCCGCAGCCGCTCAAATTGATCTTCGTCCACCATTCCCGTCAGCTTCATGCTTTCCATCAAGCGAACGGTGCCAATCGGCAAAGCAAAAGATTGTTCCACATGCCATTCCCGCAGCAGCGAAATTTCCAGGCTGCCTCCGCCAAGATCCACTACCAGCCTCGGCTCCAGCGGACCAAGTACCGCGCGTACCGCACGGCGCACCAATCGCGCTTCTTCGGCCGAATCAATTGCTTCCAAACGAATTCCAGATTCGCGCAGAATTTTTCCGACCAGCGCATCGCCATTTTCGGCTTCACGCACCGCACTGGTGGCCACCGCGCGATAAATCTGAATGTCGTGCAGCCGCATCATCGCGCGAAAATGTTTGAACGTTCTAACCGCGCGCGCGATCGTGCGATTGTCCAATCGGCGCTTGGTGAAAACGTTGTGTCCCAATCGAACAGGCCAACGCTCGGTGGCAACTTCGGTGATTTCGGAAAGAGAAGATACTCGGGCGACGGCGGCCCGGATGGCGTTAGATCCCGCATCTACGGCGACGATGCCGATGGGTCTTGGCAAAGCGAGTCCTCATGCCTCCGGCAAATCCGCAAGAAAGCTCCGCGGCACCGAAAGAATACCATCACATGCTTTACGGAAGGTGAAATTCTGATGAAAATTCGCGGAGCCTCGGTCGGCCTACTTCGGAGATTCCGGCTGTAGGCCATCCATATTGGAGCGGCTCCAAAATGCCGGTGCGGGTTCGGTGAACGCGATTGCCACTTCCGCGCGCTTGCGCGTCTTTTTTCCGAAGCGCACAACTCGGCAAACCTGTTCGTGGCGCGTCAAAGGATTCATCAGCCAGAGTTCTTGTCCGAAATTTACTTTGCTTGCAAGAATCAGCAGAGCACCGTGAGAATTCACGACCAGAGAATTCGTTTCTTCGTGAAACGGTTCGTTGCGCTCTCCGCGCCCATACACAAATACAGGCACATTCAGCGCAACGCGCTCAGTGCGTCGCCTCTCGAATTCGATTTTATTCCCTGCGCGCTTGCTGGCGGCGCGTTCGGCCTGCGCGCGCTTCACTGCGTCGTAAATCCGGCTCACGTTTTTGTGGTCTCCGAGGCCGGCGGCTGGGTGGCCGACCAATACGTTAGCGCAATCAATAATCTTTTCGGCTCCGGAACATTGATGAGTGGAGCGTAAGGATAAATGATGCAAGCAACGAAGGAATTAGATTTATTTATGGAGGGAATTACCGCGAAGGCCTCATCGGAAACAATTGTTTAGCGTCGCACTACTTCTTCGGCTTTTCATTTTCTAATTTTATCGAAGCCGAATTAATGCAATAACGCATCCCACCGGCGTCTCGCGGACCATCGTCAAACACATGTCCCAAATGCGCTTCGCAGCGCGCGCATTTCGCTTCCGTGCGGATCATTTCATGGCTCGCGTCCGATTCTTCTTCCACGCTGCCCGGCGCAAGCGGCGCCGTAAAGCTCGGCCAACCCGTGCCCGACTCAAATTTCTTTTCCGATTCAAACAGCGGTTGTCCGCACGCCGCGCACACGTACGTGCCCGATTTCTTCTCGTCGCAATATTTTCCGGTGAATGGCGGCTCCGTACCCTTCTGCCGCATCACATAATATTGTTCGGGCGTTAGTTCCTTCTTCCATTCCGCATCAGTCTTCTTTATTTTTTCAGCCATGATAATTCCAGTTTATCGCAACCCGCCAAATTGCGGAAGTCTCAGTAGCATAGACATTCATGTCTGTGCGCTCTGCCACTTGCTCGCACCAAACACCGCTCTCATTTATAGAACCCTCGATTGCTACCCGCGTCCCGGTTGAGTATCATCGCGCCATTCAATTCACAGGAGCACATCGGGCATGAAGTTCGCAGGCACGACATCCGCACGATTTCTCGCGTTTGCATTAATAACAACGGCTGCGTTGATCGCAAACGCAAACGCGAAACAATCCACGCCCGCGAAATCGCCGCAGCAATCCAAATCGGCAGCGCAGCCAAAAACCACGCCGGCTAAGGCCGTGTCGACCGCGCCAGAAATC
>DATBYL010000322.1:0-10540 GCA_036513735.1 Candidatus Acidiferrales bacterium | reverse complement strand
CTGCGAATACGGAGCGCTGGTAGGTTCCCCGCCGGCCGCCGGCGGATACGCCGAATGTTCGCGCGCGCCGCCAATCGTTTCACCTTCGAGCACGCCGATACCGGAGCCGCCGCTCGATTCAATCGGCGCCGAATAGGGCGTAGGCGCCGCGTAGTTCGTAGCTGGCGGAGCTGCAGCCGTCTGCGCGGCAACAGGAGCGCTTGGTGCATGCGCCTTCGCCTCGTCCGCCGTGACGTGGTCGTAGTCCTCTAAATTTTCCAGGAAGTCACTGACGTAGAGAAACGCGTCAGTGTCGCGTCCGATATCCACGAAGGCCGACTGCATGCCGGGCAGCACGCGTGTGACGCGGCCTTTGTAAATGCTTCCTACAAGTGCAAATTCTTTTTCACGTTCAATGTAAATCTCACAAAGATGCCCATCTTCCAGAATCGCCACCCGCGTCTCGTGCGGGGTAGCTGAAATCACTAGTTCTTTCGACATGAAAACTCCTCAGAGCGCATCGGCGCGGTGCGGCGCATTGGGCGCCCGCGCGCACTGCGGCCACAGCGTTCCCGGATTCCGGGAACCTTGAACTGGGGCTCAATTGATTTTGAAGTGTGCGCGCCACGCGGTGCTGCTCTCGCAAACGGGAGGCGTTCCGAACAATCGCCGGAAGGTCCTTCCCTATAGATTTAGTTAACGAAGCGCCTGATGCGAACATTCATCACCAGGCCCAACGACAAAAACACAAACAAAGTAACTGACCCGCCGTAGCTTACGAGCGGCAGCGGAATGCCGGTGACCGGTACCTTTCCGATCATCATCGCCGCGTTCACCAGCAGGTGAAACCCTAATATCGCCGCCACGCCCATCACCAGATACATTCCTGAGCGGTCCATTGCCCGTTGCGCATTGTGGACCAGGCGTAGCAGCAAAGCCGTGTACAAACTCAGCGTAATAAACACGCCGATAAATCCTGTCTCTTCAGCCAGCGCGGCGAGAATAAAGTCAGAATATTGGATGGGAACAAATCCCCCCTGATTCTGACTGCCGCGTCCCAAGCCCTTTCCCCAAAATCCGCCTGCACCTACCGCGATTTCTGACTGCAAAATCTGATAGCCGGATTTCTTCGGGTCATCTTCCGGCCGCAAGAACGTCTGAATGCGTTCCTTCTGATACGGCTTTAATATGAAACCCCAGCCTACGGGAATCAGCAAACCAGCCAGCAGCAAGATTACCGCTGCATGCCTCCATTGTATACCCGCAAGGAAGGCCCCGACTACTGCCACCGGAACCAGAACCATTGCGGTGCCCAAATCCGGCTGCTTCAGGATCAAAAGCAGCGGAATTCCCGTCAAAACGGCTACTTTTATCAAATCCGCGAGCGATAGCTGCTCGGTGCGCACTTCGCTGTAAAAGCGAGCAAGCACGATAATTATAATCAACTTTACCAACTCTGACACCTGAAAAAATGATCCCAGCACCGGGAGCCATCGCTTTGCGCCCAGTCGAGTTTCGCCCACGGCGAGAACCGCAATCAAAGCAATTAGCGCGATCAGGTAGAAAACCGGCGCCTGCTCTAAAATCATGTGGTAGTCCAGGCGGGAAATTGCCAGCATGCAGACCACGCCGGTCAGCAGCCACCAGAGTTGCTTTACGTACGTCGCCATGCCCGCCTGATGAGCGTTGTGCGTCGCCGAATAAATTTCAATGACGCCCATGAAGCAGATTGCGCCAACGATGGCCAGCAGCCACCAATCGTATTCGCCGATTCCTGACCGTTCTTTCACTGGGCTTTCATTTCACTTTCAGCGCGCTTTCGTTTCGCGGCTACCTCGGCTAACGCGCCGGTTTTCCGGAGCCGCTCGAATTTTTTGGTTGGGGCAATGCGTCCGGCGGCGGCGCGGAAAGCGCAGTCTTCGGCTGCCGCGAGACCGGTTGCGGCGTCAACGGCCTTTGCGTTGGAACTGTCGGCGTTTCCGCTGGCGCATTTACGGCCGTCAATCGCGTTCCGTTCTTCGCGTTTTTCTTGTCGTAGTAAGCCTTCACAACATCGCGCACAATTGGCGCGGCAATTTCGCCGCCGTGCTTCTGCGTGCTTTGCACGAACGCCGTCACCACAATTTCCGGATTCCTGCGCGGCGCGAATCCCACGAACCACGCGTTGTCTTTAAAGTCCGCGCGATTTTTCGCCTTCGCTAAACCTTCCGCGCCGATTGTCTGTGCGCTTCCGGACTTGCCGCAAAGCTCCACGCCCTTGATAAAGGCAACATGACCAGTGCCGCCGGCAAATTTGGGATCGACGACGTCTTCCATCCCCTGAGTGACTTTCTCGACGGTGTCCTCTGAAATGGGAAACCGCATTCCCGGCCCGGGATCCAGCGATTTCAGCAGATGCGGAATTTTGAAAACGCCGCCCAGCGCAATGCCGCCAATGCTTCGCGCAAGTTGCAACGGCGTCGTGGTGATTGCCCCCTGGCCGATGGCAACAGAAATTGTTTCGCCCGGATACCAGGCTCGGTGCTGCACGCGCTGCACCCATTCCTCGCTGGGCATCAGGCCGCCTTCTTCGCTGGGCAGGTCAATGCCTGTCCGCTTTCCAAGTCCTACGCCCGAACCGAAATAGGACAAACGATCAATTCCCAATCTCATGCCGACGTTATAGAAAAAAACATCGCAAGATTCGGCAATCGCTTGCTCCAGATTTACAGTGCCGTGTCCTTTCGGTTGCCAGCAATGAAACACGCGCCCGTAAAACGTGGCCTGTCCCGGACAAAACGCTGTGAAAGTTTCAGGTACGCCCTTCGATTCGAGCATCGCCGTAGCGGTGATAATTTTGAAAACAGAACCCGGCGCGAGTTGCGCTTGAATCACGCGATTCATCAGTGGCAAATCCGGATCGGAATTCAGCCGTTGCCATTCCTGCTTTGAGACGCGTACAGCAAATGAATTCGGATCCGGGGCGGGATGGCTTACATACGCCAGAATTTCGCCGTTCTGCGGATTCATCGCAACCACGGCGCCTTTCATATCTCCCAGAGCGGCTTCCGCGGCGGCCTGCACATCGAAGTCAATCGTGAGCGTAATTGGTTTTCCGGGAATTGCTTCCGTTTGCTCCAGTCGGCCGGTTTCTTTGCCCACGCTATTTACAATCACGCGCCGCAAACCGTCCGTGCCCATCAACATATCGTTATATTGTTTTTCCAATCCCGCTTTGCCGGACATGTCCCCCGGCCGCAACTTGCCGTCGCTCGCGTCAATTTCATTTTCGCTGACTTCCCCCACGTAGCCGATCGCACCCGCCAGAAATCCATCCGAGGGATAGCGTCGCCGGCTCATCGAAATCATTTCGAGCATGGGTAAATCCGCGCGATGCGATTCGATGTAGGCAATGTCCGCCTGACTGGCTTCCGGTTTGATGACGATTGGTTCGTATTTGGCGAGGTATTTCGCGGCATCCAGTTGCTGGTGAATATCTTCCGGAGAAATGCCCAGACCTTCCGCGATTTGCGGCAAAGCTTTATTCACGATGGACATGTCATCGCGCAAAAGCAAAACGCTGAACGAGGGATAATTATCGACGAGCACGCGTCCATCGCGATCCAGCATTCGGCCGCGCGGAGCAATTAGAGGAATCGTGCGGATGCGATTTTTTTCGGCGAGTTCGGAATAATGGCCGGAGTCAAGAACTTGCAGCTTCCAAAATCCGGCCAGCAGAAGCAGAGTTAATCCCACAATCACGTAGGAAACTACCGCCAGCCGCCCTTGCGGCAATCGATTATCGTTACCGAGACCCGACGCCACGCTTACTCAACCTTCTGTGAGGAACAATTCACAGTAGCATCTGCACTATGTTGGTGCAATAAGCTGCGCGGACAAGTGTGCGTTTTGCGCAACTCCCTTTGCGGCACTCAGAATGTCCGCGGTGCGATATGCTCTTGCTGTGGCCAACGAACCATCTTCGGATTTGCCGCGCGCACGCATCGGTCTTTGCGCCGACTGCTCCCACGCGCGGCGAATTGAATCCGCGCGCGGTTCGGAATTTTATTTTTGCGGACTCTCCGCCACGGATGAAAATTTTCCGAAGTATCCGCGTCTTCCCGTTCTGCAATGCGAAGGATATTCCGCGAAGCCATGCGGCGCTCAACGCAATTGAAATAATTTGGATGAACGATCGAGACCAGATCAGCTTGGCAATCGAAGCTTGTCCAAAAGCGGGAATAGCAGAGCTGCCAGCGCCGCATTCACGCCCGCGGCAATCGCGAGATGCGACGTGAAAAATACTTCAGACTCGCCGAGCAGCAACCGCCGCGTCAGAACATACGTACCCTGATGGATGATGAAAAACACCGCCGTAAGGCCGAATCGGCTGAGCGGATTATCCACGTCAATTCGTGAGCCGAAGGATGACGCAAGAAATCCCGTGACCGTTTTCGCTATTCCGTAGAGTCCAATTTGCCCGCCGCCCAAACTGTCCTGCACAAGTCCAATCACCATTCCCAACAATAATCCCGACGATGGATTCCGCTGGCTGAACCCAAAATAAAGTGTGATGAGCAGCGGCAATTCCAGTATTCGTAGATGCGGAAAATACACCGGCATAAAACTTTGCAGAAGTAGCGCCGCCGCTGCGACGGCCACCACTGCCCACACGCGGAACTTGTGGACTTCTATGTGCGTTTCGGTTTGGGGATAATCGGGCACGGTAGTTTTTATCTATCCATATAAGGTTCAGCGTTTTGCCGGTGAGGTTGTGGGCGCAGGAACATCCGGCGTGGTGCTCGCTGGCGCGGCTGCCGGCTTGGTGATCAATTCCTGGCGCGTCAAGAGCACCATCACTTCTTCAAGTTGATCCAAATGCGCAGCGGGCTTCACGCGAATTAATTTGAATGGCGAACCCGGCTTCACTTCTGTGATTGTGCCGACCGGCAAGTCCTTCGGAAAAATTTGATCCTGTCCCGAAGTCAAAATTTGCTGCCCTACTTTCACATCGTCATCGTTGCTCACATATTTCATTACCATGAGCGGCTCGCCAGTGCCGCCGACCGGCCCTTGTATGCGCGAATCGGCCAGCAGCGCGCCAACTCCGCTGTCGCGATCCGTAATCTCCAGCACGTTGGACACATGTCCGTAAACGTAAAGAACTTTTCCCACAACTCCATCAGCGGTGATCACGGCCATGTCCCGCCGGATACCTTCGTGTTCGCCGCGATTGATGTAAAAAGTATGGCTCGTGCTATCCGCGCTCGCGGCAAACACTCGCGCAGCCACCATTGGAACTTCGGTGTGTGCATTGATGAATCCGAGCATTGCGGCAAGCCTTTGCGCTTCGGCGGACTGTCCCTGAAGTTCCTCATTCTGAATTTTCAGACGATCCATTTCTGCTTTCATCGCCAGATCGTCCCGATGCGTGTGCACCAGCGCGAAATATCCGTTCCACGTGTCACGAACTTTGGTGATGCTCCACGTTCCTGCGCGTTCAAATGGCGTCACCGCGCCGACCGCCCAAACACGGATCAGCCGCACCCGTTGCGTATCCCGCCGAATTTGCACGGCGAGCAGCAACACTTGCGCGACGAGAACGCACGCAAGCAGCGCGAGTGAGCGATGTCGTCCGGGAACAGCGAGCATCAGCCTCTCACCTTAGTCAATGGAAACGAGCCGGAGTAGACGGAAGTCAGAAAGCATTTTGCCCGTGCCGAGTACTACCGACGCGAGCGGATCATCCGCAACGGAAACCGGCAAGCCGGTCTCCTCGCGGATGCGTTTATCAAGATTCTTAATGAGCGCGCCGCCGCCGGTCAGCACAATGCCGCGGTCGCTGATGTCCGCACTCAATTCCGGAGGCGTGCGTTCCAGCGCCACCCGAATCGCATTCAAAATTGTGGCTACGCATTCCGACAGCGCTTCGCGGATTTCGCTGTCGTCAATCGTGACGGTTCGGGGCACGCCTTCAATTAAATTTCGGCCCTTCACTTCCATGGTCAGCGGCTTTTCCAGCGGATACGCGGAGCCAATTTCCATTTTGATTTGCTCTGCGGTGCGTTCCCCAACCAGCAAATTATATTTGCGCTTCAGATAGTGCATCACCGCTTCGTCCATTTCGTTTCCGGCCACCCGGACGGAACGTGAATAGACAATGCCGCTCATGGAGATGACCGCAATATCCGTAGTTCCGCCGCCGATGTCCACCACCATGTTTCCTGACGGCTCTTCAATCGGCAACCCCGCGCCGATTGCTGCAGCCATGGCCTGCTCCACCAAATAAACTTCGCTAGCGTGCGCGCGGTAAGCCGAATCCTGCACCGCGCGTTTTTCCACTGGCGTAATTTCGCTCGGTACTCCGATCACGATGCGCGGATGCACCAGCATGCGCCGGTTGTGCGCTTTCTGAATAAAGTAGGTGAGCATTTTTTCCGTCACCTTGAAGTCGGCAATCACTCCGTCCTTCATCGGCTTAATGGCCACGACGTTTCCGGGCGTGCGTCCGAGCATGTCCTTCGCTTCTTTTCCCACCGCCACCACTTCGCCGGTATTTTTGTTGATGGCTACAATGCTCGGCTCATTTACGACGATGCCTTTGCCTTTGGAAAATACCAGCGTGTTCGCTGTTCCCAAATCGATGGCCAGGTCGGACGAAAATAGACTGAACACCGACCGGAAGTTGTATCCGCTCTTCGACATTTTTCCCCTCAGATTTAGGCCGCATTACCCGTGTCCGCCGCCGCGGCCATTCCGGATCATGTGCTGCCGGATTCAACAAGCTTGTCACAAAAGCTTTCTACAAAAAACTGTTCACAAATGAACCAAAACAAATGCGCAAAATTTTTTAGCGCGCTACGGAATCACAATCTGTATCGGAAAATTCTTCATGCCGCCCCGGCGATTCTGTCCCGTAACCATAATCGTATGGCTGCCTTTGGAAAGTGGCTCGGTGAAATAGCTGAAATGTCCGTCCGGCTTGATGCCCGCCACGTTATTTCCGTTGATGATGAGCGCCGCGCTCGGTTCGGTGTGGCCGATAATTTCCACCACACTTCCGTGCAGCACGGTTTCGTCCACCACCAGCAACATATCTCCGCCTTTGCCTTGCGCAACGACGGTGAACTTATAAGTATCGCTCGCTTCGCTTTCTTTTTTCCCCGGTCCAACCGCGATTACGTTCCAGAAATATTCGCCAGGGTCCAGTCCGGTCACTTCGGTTGACGTGCCGGTGACGTGCTGCTCCTTCGCCACCGAATTAAATGCCGCATTCGAGCTGATCTTCAGCACGTAATCCACCGCTTCTGGAATGGGCTTCCACTCAAATGAAATCTTCGCCTGCTTCGGATCGGGTTCAATCAACGGCTGCATATTCAGTGGCGCCACCAAATCCGGCGGCGCGAGAACGTTCGATTTCACGATTCCAGCACCCGGCGCAACCGCCGCTTTTTCCCATTTATTCAACGAAACACTTCCGGTCGGCGTCTTCACGTCCGCGCCGCCAGCCATCAAAGTGATGTCGCCTTCATTCGTCTTCCCATCGCTGTGCACGGCCGCGCGGCTGTTCTCTTTCATCGAAGCGCGCGCATCCGCGAAAGAAACTCCCGCGGTTGATCGCGGCGAGTCCCACGCGGGCGTCGTCAAATCCACCGCGCCTGAACTGATGTGTACTGCGACGTTTGTGGATTTATCTTTCGCCACGGAATTTTCTTCCACCGTCACAAACGTATCCGCTTTCACCGTGTACGTTGTGCCGTCAGGAAATGAAAGCCGCGCCAATCCGTCACCGCCAGTGCGAATCAAGTCGCCCTTGTCCAGAGTGTTTCCGGGTTCCGCATTCGTCCACGTAACCGAATTCATTTTTTTAACTTGCACCGATCCGTTCGAGCTTACAAATCGAACTTGTCCCGGCGTCAACGGTCCTGCATCGGCTTCACTTCCGGCAAATTTCTGTTCGACGCGGCCGATCACTTTGTCCACCCACGCGGGATTCATCAAATAAATCACGCCGATTGCTAGCGCCAACGCCAGCACGCAGTAAATCATCACCGTCTTGTAAGTGACGGCGGTCCAGTAAACCTCGACGCGATTCACTTTCTGCCGAGGCAGTTCGGGTTGTGAGCTTCCACGCATGTTTAAGCCGAAATTTCAGGCCTGTTTGCAATTTAGCACAGCGGCCACAGCGGAGAAACAAACGCAAGAGCGGCAATTTCGGCAGGCGCAACACCCCGCGGGTCTTATCCAGCCACGAAGGATTCTTTGCGATTCCGTTTGAGCCTCGTACGCGCCACTTCATGTATAATCAATGGCTCGCTCAGGGTTAAGGGGACTCGTTGAATGTTTAAGTCAATGGAACGCAATAAGCTCGGCACGCGAATCGTGCTCGGTGTATTCGTCGGAATGATCGGCGTTGGAATGCTGATGTATCTTGTGCCCGGCGGAGCCGGCACCAGCGCCACAGGCGTTGACGTCGTCGCAACGGTCGACGGCCAGCCCGTCACGCGCACCGCAGTGCAGGCGCAGCTTCAGAAGCTGCAGGCCGGCCAACAAATCCCCGCCGCGCTCGCGCCGCTTTACGCGCAACAAATTATCGAGCAGCTCGTGTTTGAGAAAGAACTGGAAGTTGAGGCCGCGCGCCTCGGCGTTGTTGTCTCCGATGCGGAGCTTGCGGATCGCATCAAGCTGCTGCTTCCTACCGCTTTTCAGAACGGACAACTTGTGCAACGCGCGGACTATGAAGCGCAGGTTGGCCAGCGTTTCCAGATGGGCGTCGAGGAATTTGAAGAACTGGTGCGCCAAAGCTTAGTGCAGGAAAAAGTTGGAGCGCTGGTTTCCGCAGGCGTCACAGTTTCCCCAGACGAGATCGCCGCCGACTTCCGCCGCAAAAATGAAAAAATTAAAATTGATTACGCCGTCATTCATCCGGACGCGCTTGAATCGCAGGTGCAAGTTACCGATGCGGATTTAAGCGCTTACTACGATAAGAACAAAACGAAATACAACGTGCCCGAGCAGCGCGTGGTGCGCTACATCGCAATCGATCCGGAACAACTCGCCGCCAAGATAAATATTTCGCAGTCTGAATTGGAAGCTGCATACAACAAGCTTTTGGACAATTTCAAAGTTCCGGAGCGCGCGCAAATTTCGCAAATTCTTTTCAAAACCATCGGCAAGACTGACGCGGAAATGGCTGAACTCCGCAAGAAAGCCGCCGACGTTGACGCTCAGGCAAAAAAGGGCGCAAAGTTTGACGATCTTGCCAAAAAATATTCCGAAGATCCCTCCACCAAGGACAAGGGCGGAGACACCGGCTGGATCGTTCGCGGACAGGCCATGCCCGAATTGGAAAAGGCCGCGTTCAGCGTTCCTAAAGGCGAAGTATCGGACGTAATTCAGACTCAAATCGGACTCTACATTATTAAGGTTACGGACAAGGAGCAGGCGCACACAAAGACGCTCGCCGAAGTGATGCCGATTCTTCAGGGCGCGGTCGCAAAACAGAAAGCAGACGAGAAGGCCGAGAAGCTCGCGCAAGACATCGGCGACCAATTGCGCCAAACTGCGAAACCTTCGCTCGATGCAATTGCCAAACAATTTGATCTGACGGTGGCCGAAACTCAGCCGATCGGCGTTACAGATTCTGCGCCGGAGCTCGGCAGCGCGCCTGACATCAAGCAAACAGTTTTCCGCCTTCGCCTCGGTGACGTCAGTCAGCCCGAGCGCACAGACCGCGGCTATATTATTCTGTCCGTGAAAAATATTACGCCGGCGCATCAAGGCACGCTCGCCGAACTGCACGATAAAGTCGTCGCCGATTATCGTCACGACAAAGCGGTGGATTTGGCGCGTCAGCGCGCGGCGGATCTCGCTAAGCGCGCGCAAGGTGGCGAGGATTTCGCGAAGGCTGCGAAATCTCTGGGACTAGATATGAAGACCAGCGACGAAGTGGCGCGCGATGGGTCCATCACCGGCGCGGGCACCATCAAGCAATATCCGTCCGCGTTCTCTCTCGCGGTCGGCAAAACCGGCGATCCTGTTTTCCTCGGCTCCGATTGGGTTGTCTATCGCGTCGCCGATCATCAGCAACCAAATCAGGCCGATTTCGATAAGCAGAAAAAGGACATTGAAACGCAGCTCCTCGAGGCCAAGCGCCAGCTCGCGTTCGAGAGCTTCAAGTCCGCCCTCGAAGCCCAAATGAAGAAAGAGGGCAAGCTGAATTACAACGCGGAAGCCATGAAACAGCTCACGCGACCGTCTTGAGATTATCTATAAGCTTCTGAAAACAATGGACTTATTGGACATTTTTCGAGTTGTCCGAATCTCGCCTCCGCGATAGAATTGTGTCTGGTTCGCAGCACTTGTCCCGCAGCCCGCGGACCAGCAGCGCGAATCCTTCCTTATTACGTATTCATCTGAGTGGGTGACGACCATGCGATACGGAACCAATTCGGCACACGCCACGTCCTCAAGATCCGGTTCGTTTCTGGCCGAGCGCAGCCCGCGCAAGGATGCTCGTAGCTTTGCGTCGGCGGCGAAGCGCGCTTCAAAACCCGCGCCGGCCCCTCCGAAACGTCTGGCC
>DATBYL010000321.1:0-7267 GCA_036513735.1 Candidatus Acidiferrales bacterium | reverse complement strand
ACGCGCTTGGTATTGCCGATTCCGGTGACGTAGGCGTTGGTCTCGTTCAATTTCTGGCTGGCATTCATTTCGAGAATACGATCTTCCGGAATTGTGATTCCTGCGCGCGCGATGGTTTGTTCAACGTCGCGCACGAGTTGCGGATGCGATTCGGACAGCGGATGGAAATCGTAGAAGAGCGGTTCGATGACGAGCGGCTCAACGTAAGCTCCGGCGATGATCAGCAGGACGGCGCCAATCCACGCACCAATCCACCAGCGGCGCGGATTGCGGCGAATCAGCAGGAACAAAATCCATCCGACGAGCGTGGCGAGAATCAACGTGATGGCTTCGGATTTCATCCAATCAAGCAGCCAGGAATTCCAGCCTTGCACGGAGAGGCCGTAGCCGCGCAACACGGAATGCGCCCAGGCGTGCAGCGGGAGCGACAACACATCAAGCGTGAGCACGAGCAGCGGACAGAAAATTGCGGCTTGCACAAGACTGTTCGAGGCGGCGCGAGTGGCCCAATCGCGAATTTTTGCCGCCCATCCGGTGCGAAGCGAAAACCACAGAATCAGCAGGCTCCAGAAAAATTCGGCGAAATAGAAACGGCGTCCGGTGCGGGCGAGAGCTTGAGCTTGACGAGTTTTTTCTGGGGAGAGTGTGTACTGAATGATCGGAGCGGTGGCGTCGCTGGAATTATTTGGCGCGATGCCCTGCGCGGCTTGTTGCGCGGGAGTCGCTTGCACCGCAGTTGCGTGGCTAGCGCAGATGGTGACACTACAAAGCGCGGCCACCGCCAAAATTGAAATGTGAATGGTCCGACCTAGCGCCGAGATTCGGTGCGGCGAGCGAGAAATTCCCGTCTTTATTTTCAAGCCGGAAGGCAATTTTAATCTCGAAGACAAATTCAAGCCCGACAACATGTAATCAGTATTCCTTAGAGATAGTAAACGCGCAACGGGGCGGCAATGTTGCGAAGTAATTGACGCAGTAGTTTTACTTTCGTTTCGCGAAAAAGCAAGTGCAGTTCGGTAAGATCCGCGCCAAAACACTATGCACGAGGATTGAACATTGTACTTCAGGCCAGTTGCGATTCGGGACGGCGGAGGGCTAGCATATTAGGATATTGCAGGAGGCGTAGCTATGCGGCGTTTTGAACATTTTAGCGGGCTGAATGGGCGTATTTGCGGCGTAATTTTGGCATCGGCGCTAGTGGTTTTTGCGCCGGCGGCCGGAGCTCGGCAAGCTGCGCAGGATCAACAGACAGCGCCCCCACTGGGAACGGTTGCGAAGCAGGCGCGCGCGGAAAAACCCTCTGCACCAGCCGGGAAAAAAGTTTGGACGAACGACAATCTGCCGACGAATCCTTTTGCGATAAGCGTGGTTGGTCCGCCGCAGCCGCTACCGGACGAAAAGCCAGCCACGGATGAGACAAAGGGTGACGAGAAGTCGGGCGCTGCGAAAGAAACGCCGAAATCCCAGGCAGAAATGGAATCGCAGTTGAAGAAAGAAGTGGAAGCGCTGGCGTTGGCGGAAAAGGAATACGATCTTTCAAAGCGCGATTTCGCTTTGCAGCAGCAGGCGTTTTATGCGAATGCGATGGCGAATCAGGACGAGGCCGGGCAGGCGCAACTGGCGGAAGTGCAGAAGCAACTTGACGCGATGCAGGCGGAATTAGAAAAAAAGCGCGCGCATGTGGCGGAGTTGCAGGCGAAGGTGGATGCGGGACAGAAAAAGGCGGCGCCGGAGGCGGATTCGACGAAGGGTGACGGTGGAGCGGGGACGATGGGCGGGATTTTTTAACGGATTTGCGTAGTTCTACCTCGTAATTACATTCCGGTTTAGATTAATTTGTTCTTGCGGTTTTCGGTTGGAGGGTCGCGCAGGCAAGAATGCCTACGCCACTATCCCATCAATTCGCGTCGGGCTTGTCCATGTGTTCTATCACGATGACCTGCATGGGGCCGCGCGATGGGACGAGCTTTAAGCCCAGCTGCTCTTCGACTGCGGAGAGAAGTGATGGGCCGGCTGGATCGGCGGGTGTTACTGACGGGCCTTCTCCGGGCACGGTGGCGGACATGTTTTGGTCTCGCACATATTCAAGCGAGACGTCGTAGGTTCCGGTGAGGCCCGTTTTGTCAAAAACCGGACGGCCCGTAGGGCCTGACAAATTCCTGGCCAGCTGCGATATGGGCAAGCCTTTGGCGGTTATTACCGATTTTCCCTGATCCGTTCCCATCATTCTCATTGTGCCGTTGTCTTTTGCGGTTGGATCGGAGGCCTTCAGCTTCGGCCCATTTTTTCCTACTACCAAATCGTAGGAGGGCACTTCTTTCGTGTCGATGTGCGCTGCGAAATTCATGCGCTCCTTCAAAACTTGCTGCATCATGTAGCGCCGAACGAAGTTGCGATCGTCGGGAGTCAGCTTTTTCAGCGCGTCGCCGACTTCGGGCACAAATTTTGCTTCAACGTCGTAGTGCAAATCGTCCGCCCAGGCGGGCGCGCCGGTGATTTGGATCTGCAAGCCGCTGGAAAACGCATTCAACACGAGGTTTTTCATGGTGGTGTTCGTCGTGCGATATCCGTCCGCGGTTCCGTTGAAGGTCATAAAGTTATGACCGTCATCTTTGTGGAGCTTGATGGATGAGACTTCGTATTCAAAACCGGGATCAGAAACTTTGCAGGGGTGTGAGTCCGTGTTCGTGTCACCGACGGGCGCGGCCGTCACCTTGTCAGGACATTGCGTTGCGGTCCATAACGCCTTGATGCGGCAATCCGGCGCGGCGTCGGCGTCTTTGCCTCCGCATTGCGCGGTGGCGAATGCAGCGATTTGCGCGGCCAGACGCAACGCTTCGGGAGATGGCGGCGGCACACCTATCACCGCGGGTGGTGGTGGAACTTTTGGCGGCGCTTGCGGAGTTTGCGCGCTGGCCGCAAATGCCAACATTGCCGTCATGGTGATCGCGCAGAAAATTGAATTTAGTTTGCGTTTCATGTGGCCTCACTCGTCCGGCGCCGCGTTTTCGCAGGCGTGCTGCCGCGCTCTACACTGGAAGGATACTCTACTAGACGCAGCCGAACACGTTTGGTCTCATCAAAGAAATCCCGCGGTACGCCGGTAGTACGATCATCCGTTTTCGCTTCCGCAACATACCCACTACTAATAGTGGTTTTCTTCTTGACACAACAAGCGCGCTGCCGCAGAATTCGCCCAACTTTTCCAAGGGGGCATTTCTGTTAGCGGAAATGCTCGGAAGAGTTCTGGAGGCGCCTATGCAATATCTTCCCGGCTGGACTGTGCAATGCATCAATGCGGAATGTATGGCGCGTGGTACGTGGTTGCGCGCGGATCAAGTCCACTCAGAACTTTGTACAAATTGTGGCGCGCCGCTGCATCGCGTACCGCCACCGCTGGGGCCACGGCTGCGGCTTCGTCCCCGCACGCTGAGTTCGTATCGTCCGTTTCGGCCAAGATAAATAACTTCGGGACGCACTTCACGTCACACAAATTTCTCCCGGCCTTGGGAGTAAAGATGGCTCACGGTTTTCGCCGTGGGCCTCTTTTGCATTTGGAGTGAAAAATATTGAAAGCTGCGCGGTCACATCACAAATAAAAAGAGCGGCCGGAGGAGGACCGGCCGCTCTACGATCTTTACGGGGTACATGAAGCCGAAGAAGTGGCTGCCGCTAGACCGGCGAGTTGGCGTGTCGTCTGGCTCAGGACCGGAAGACTCAACTGGCTGGTGGGGAGCGGCGCTATCAACTCCGAACCAAGTTCAGATTACGGGAATCACTCCGCGGGCGCGATAGAGCGTTAGGTACATTCGCGGAGGTACTGAAGTACTGCCATATTTACGGCGAGAAATCAGCTAGGAATAATCGTTATCGATTTTCATGTGATATTGCTCAAGAACTGTTCTGACCTGTAAAAATGCGTCCTCCACGGTATCTGAAAAACGCAGCAGCGAAAATTCGTGCTCGCTGATGGTTCCTCCGCGCACCATGGCCTTCCAATTCAACACTTGATCCCAATATTTCCGGCCGTAAATCAGCACGAGATTGTGCTCGGGAAGTTTTCCGGTCTGCATGAGCGTGAGCATTTCCCAAAGCTCGTCCATGGTGCCGAAACCGCCGGGAAAAACGATGAGCGCTTTGGCGATTTGCGCGAACCAAAGTTTTCGCATGAAAAAATAATGGAAATTAAAACTGAGTTCGTTGCTGATGTAGGGATTCGGCGCTTGCTCGTGCGGCAACTCGATGCTCAATCCGATGGATTTTCCTCCGGCGTCAGCCGCGCCTCGATTTGCGGCTTCCATAATTCCCGGGCCGCCGCCGGAACAAATTACGAAGCGGCGCGGGCGATCGCCGAACGTCATGGCCCATTCGGTGATGAGACGCGAAAGCTGACGCGCTTCTTCATAGTAATGCGACATGGCGAGAGCGTTGCGGCACAGACGAACGCGTGATTGCGAGGCGGGAGTCTTCACACGCGCGGCTGTTTTCTTCGCGGCCTTCAGACGCGTAGTGGCGCGATCCTTCGGCAAAATTCGCGCGGAGCCGAACATCACGATGGTATCGGCCACACCTTCCTGGCGCAGACGATATTTCGGATCGAGATATTCCGTCATGATGCGAACGGGACGCGCGCCGGTGCTGTCCATAAAATTCGGATCTTGATAGGCGAGCTTTACCTTACGGCCGTGCTTCGGGCTCATGCATTTTCTCCAGATGACTGCCTGAACTGGCGAGCGCTTGTGATTCGCGGCCGGTGTGAGGCGAAGGATATTCTACAACTTAGTTTGAATTGTGCTGCGCGGCGGTTGGGCCCGCGTTCGCAAGAGAAAACATGGGCGTAATTCAGGAAACAGGCCAGCCAACGTTAATCGGCGTGGACGCGTCCAATCCGTTACACTTATTAGCGTTGACGCGATGAAGCCTGCATTGAAAATTCGGAGATTGAAACTGGGGACGCTGACATTGTGCGCAGCCTTGGCGTTGCTGCCGGCGATTTCCGCCGCTCAAGCGCCGCCGGGAGGAATCAAGCCGACTCCCGGATTGCCGATTCAGCAGGGGCCTCCACAGCAACCGATTCGCGTGAAAGTGCAAGTGGTGAGCGCGCCGGTGGTGGTGCGCGATGCGAAGGGCGAGATGGTGACGGATCTGGATGAACTGAATTTCAAAATTTTCGATAACGGAGTGCAGCAGAGAATTGAACATTTTGATATGGGTGGCGACGCGCTTTCCGTGGTGCTGCTGGTGGAGACGAGTTCGCGCGTGGCGGTGATGCTTCCGGCGATCCGCAAAGCGGGAATTGTTTTTACGCAAAGCATTCTGGGCGATACCGGCGAAGGCGCGGTGATCGGATTTGGAAATGAAGTGCGGCTGGTGCAACCGTTTACAACGAATCACGACAAGATCGATAAGTCGATTGCGAAATTGACGGACGACGGAAGCGGTTCGCATCTGTTTGACGCGATGACGCAAGCGGTGGAGATGCTGAGCAAGCGGCCCGTGGAACGGCGTCGCGTGATTGTGGCGATTTCCGAAGCGGCTGATGCCGGAAGCACGGCGAAATTGGGAATGGCGTTGCGCGCCGCGGAGCTTGAGAACATTACGATTTATACCGTTGGGCTTTCGTCGGCCGCTGCGGAATGGCGCACACCGTTGAACGGGCCGACACAGGCGCCTGAAGCGCCGGAAGGTGTGATGCTTGGCGCACCCGCGCCCGGCACGGCGCAAACTTCTACAAATCCGACTGGAGCGTCGGTGGGCGCCGGAATTGGCGCTGGAGATTTACTGGCGCTGGGAATTTGGGCGGTGCAGAACGGCGCGAATCTGGTGAAGGGGCACGCGCTAGAAGTTGCCACGCTCGCAACCGGCGGCGAACATGTGCCCACGCGCCGCGATAAAAGTATTGAGCCGGCGCTGGATCGCATCGGCGGTGAGCTGCACGCGCAATATACGCTGAGCTATCATCCGACGGACGCTTCGCCCGGAGGATTCCACGAAATAAAAGTTTCGGTGGATCGGCCGAAGACAACAGTGAAGACGAGGCCGGGATATTATTTGCCGGTGGATGACGGCAACGGAAATAGCAATTGAAGCTCTATTTTCTTGAGCGGACTGATATCGCAAAAGGAAGAATCAGTTTGTCGCCAAATATTTTGCGACCTGCCGGACTCCCTCCTCGAACTTCGCGTAGTCGCTTTTTGGCAGCAGGTAGGAAAATGAGCCATTTCCAGTTTCAAGCGTGATGCGGACTCCCGGACCGGCGGTGATGAGAAGCAGCGTGGGGTCTGTTGTCTCTGTCTCCTTGATCGATCCGATGAATTGCGTAGTTGTCGAGTTTGTCTGGGAAGCTGTGTCCCAAAGCTTGATGAAATTATCCCATTCGCTCCGTGAAGCGGCGTACGAGCCCTTTTTCGCGAGTGTTATGCCTATGAGTCCAACTTTATTCGCGTCTTCCGTATAAGTAGCGATGTTGAGTTGGTTTCCTTCCGATCCGAATCTCGCGACGTACTCGAGCTTTCCAGCCCCAATTCCTCTCGCCGAGAACGTCAAAAGTAAAGTAAGCGCTGCAAGGAGAATGATTTTCTTCATTGCGTTTGCCTTTCCGGTGCATGACCGAAGACCGGGCAGATCTCAGTTTACGCCCGGCCGACGCACGCACCGGTCTGGAAAAATCCCAAAGTGCCCTCCATGTAATCCCGCGCGGTTCCCGCAAGAATCGGCTGGCTGTGGGAGCGGTCCGGTCGCCGCTCGGCGCGGTGACAACAGAAGTGACGTGGCAATTGTCTGGCGTTTTAGGCTTTCGGCGGTTCCTTCGCGCCTTCTTCCGCTTCGTCTTCGGCAATTGCAGCGGCCGCGGCAACTTTATCTCCTTCGTCGGCGCGTAGCAGGCGGACGCCTTGCGTGGAGCGTCCCGCTTCGCGAATTTCGTTTGAGTGCACGCGAATCACTTTTCCGCCGCTGGTGATAATCATCACGTCGGATTCTTCGCTGACTTGCAGCGCGGCAACGACGGGGCCGTTGCGATCGGTCGTCTTCAAATTGATTACGCCTTTTCCTCCGCGCGATGTGATGCGATATTCCGCGAGCGGCGTGCGCTTGCCGTAACCTTTTTCGGAGACGGTGAGCATCAGCGTGGTGAGCGAATCTTTAATCATTTCGCCCTCGAGTTCTTCGAGGTTGTCCGTGGTCTTCTTGTGTTCCTTTTTGATGATCTCGAAGTCGGGCTGCACGGCGTCCATGCTGACGACGTGATCGGTTTCGTCGAGATCCA
>DATBYL010000320.1:0-8625 GCA_036513735.1 Candidatus Acidiferrales bacterium | reverse complement strand
GGGGGGGGGGGGGGTACCAAGATGGTATAGACCGGGCACATTCCTGATAGAACAACTGCCGTCTGTCTTTTAATAGGCCCAGCGCAGCAAAACGCTGCCGGTCGTATAGCCGGCGCCAACGGTGACCAGCAAAACCAAATCGCCCTTTTTCAATCGGCCGCTAGCGACAGCGTCCTGCAACCCAAGTGGAAGCGTGGCGGCAGTGGTATTTCCGTAGCGATCGATGCTGACGACAACTTTCTCGTCGGGCACGCCAAGCCGCTGTTGCATCGCTTGAATAATTCGCAGGTTGGCTTGATGCGGCACAACCAGCGCTAGATCGTCGATGCTGACTCCGTTATCGGCCAAAATTTTCGCGGAAGTTTCGGCCATCCGGCGCACCGCATATTTAAAAACTTGCTGGCCGCCCTGATGAACGAAATGCATTTTCTTTTCCACGGTTTCCTGGGTGGAAGGATTCAGCGAGCCGCCGCCGGGCATAAAAAGATCGCAGCCGCCGGAGCCGTCGATGTCGTGCTGGAAATCGAGAATGCCTTCGCCTTCCGCGGCGGGTTCCAGAAGCACAGCGCCGGCGCCGTCGCCGAAAAGAACGCACGTTGCGCGGTCCTCGAAATTCAGGATCGAAGTCATCTTATCGCTGCCGATGACCATTACTTTTTTGTGCGCGCCGGAAGCGACAAATTGCGCGCCGACGGTAAGCGCGTAAGCAAAACCGGAACACGCGGCGGAAAGATCGAAACCCCACGCGTTTTTTGCGCCGATGCGATCCTGCACCAGGCAAGCGGTGGCCGGAAAAAACATATCAGGAGTTACACTGGCGATTACGATCAGCTCGATTTCCGCGGGATCGATATTTTTTTGTGCGATCAATAATTTCGCCGCTTCCGTCGCCATGTGAGATGTGGCCACGCCGGCTTCGGCATAGTGACGTTCGCGGATTCCGGTGCGAGTGCGAATCCATTCGTCATTCGTATCCACAAATTTTGCGAGATCGTCGTTCGTTACCACGCGCGGCGGCACGTAGCAGGCAACGCCCGAGATTTTCGCGCGAATTGGGTGGGGCATTCGGTGCCGGCCTTTCTAAAATGAAAACGTAAAATTAATTTTGGTGGCGCAATAACAAATTTTATAACTCGAACCTGTAGCAAATTGAAAAAGGAATGTAAGGATTGTATTGGAACCGCGCGAGGCAGACAAGGCTGCCGGCATGAATTCCGCTGAATCCCGCGGAATCGCTCGATTTGGCGGGCGCTTCGTTGTGCTACACTTTTGCGCACCGTATGATTTTCGCGGCCGTCCCCGTGGAAAGCCCGCAGAAAGGAAGCTGAATGTATTTCCAGTCATTTTATCTGACGTGTCTCGCTCACGCGTCCTACATGATCGGTTCGGACGGCATCGCCGCCGTGGTAGATCCTCAGCGCGACGTGGACATTTACATCGAAGATGCAAAACAACAGGGATTGAAAATCGCCTACGTGATCGAAACGCATCTTCACGCGGATTTTGTTTCCGGCCACCACGAACTTGCCGAGCGAACCGGCGCAACCATCATTATGAGCGCTAAGGCGGGAGCAACTTTTCCGCATCGCGATATTCACGATGGCGACAAAATTGAATTTGGAAAATGCGTGCTGCAATTTCTGGAAACCCCGGGACACACGCCGGAAGGAATTTGTATTCTGGTCACAGATCGCGAACGCGGCAATGATCCTTGGGCGGTCTTGACGGGCGATACTCTGTTTATCGGAGATGTTGGACGTCCCGATCTTTCCGCCGATTACACGCCGCAGCAGCTCGCTGGAATGTTGTACGACAGTTTGCACAATAAACTTTTTCCGCTGGCTGACAGTGTAGAAGTTTTTCCCGCGCACGGCGCAGGATCGCTCTGCGGACGCAGCATTGGTAAAGAGCGCAGTTCGACGATTGGAAAAGAAAAACAATTTAATTATGCGCTGCAACCTATGACGCGCGAAGCGTTCGTGCAAATGTTGACGGCGGAATTGCCGGAGCGCCCCGGATATTTCAGCCGTGACGCCGAAATTAATCGCGCCGGAGCCGAAGCGATGGAAGAATTGCCGCCGCTCGCCGCGCTTTCTCCGGACGAAGTTGTCGAAAAAATCGGCCGGCGTGTTGGCGGCCCAGCCGCAACGGCTTTGGTATTGGATACGCGTCCTTCCCCGGACTTTTTTGCGAGCCACATTCCCGGCTCGGTCCACATCGCACTCTCAGGGCAATTTGCCGCATGGGCCGGCGCGCTCATTGGACTGGATCGCGAAATAATCCTCGTTGCCGAAGATCCGGAGCGAACGGAAGAATCCCGGATGCGCCTCGCGCGAGTCGGCATCGAACGCGTCGCAGGATATTTGGATGGCGGAATTTCCGCGTGGCAGCGCAGCGGACGTCAGGTTGCGCAATTCGCGCAAATCAGCGCGGGCGAGTTGCGCCAATTATTGGTGCGCGAACCGGCAATGCAAGTGCTAGACGTTCGCCGCGCCACGGAATGGGATACAGGCCACATCGCGCAAGCGAATTTGGCGCCACTGAATAAATTTGCGTCGCTGATAAATTCAGGCCCCGAAGCGGCGAAAAAACTTCTGCCGGATTTCGAGACGGAACGCCCAGTGATCGTGCATTGTCAGGGCGGATATCGCAGCGCGATCGCCGCAAGTATTCTTGAGCGCGCCGGTTTTTCAATGGTCGTGAATGTGATCGGAGGATTTGACGCCTGGAAATTGCAAAAATTCCCGATGGAAACATCGGAAAAATCAGGCGCGCTGCAAGTGGACGCCGAACACGCGAAAACTCAAGGCTGAATTTCGTAGCGGAACGTGATCGGCGCTGTCTTCCGCAGCGTCGCAGCAACGGAACAATATTTATCTTCGCTCAATTGAATCGCGTCGCGCACTGCTTTGTTGTCCAGCTTGCCGCGCAAACGATAAACAAGTTCCAGCTTGATCCAGACGGTCGGAGGCTCCGCGGCGCGCTCGCCGGAAACTTCCACTTCCAGCGCATCCAGTTTTTGGCGCTTCTTTTTCAAAATTTCCACTACGTCAGTGGCCGTGCACGCGCCCAGCGCGAGCAATAATAATTCCATCGGCCCCGGCGCTGTGTTCGATTCACGATTAGAATCCAGCGGCACCGCATGGCCCGATGGACCGACGGCGAGAAATTGTTCCGCGCCAACCCAGCGAACTTTTGCAACTTTCATGGCGTGATCTTTCGTCATGACGAAATCCTCCGGGAATAAGTTTGAGCGTAACAGAGCGGAAGCGGCGAGAAAAGTGCGAGATGAAATTAAGCAGCGGGATTAAGTTGCGGAACTCTCGACAGATTCGGCGGATGTTTCGGAAGGGAGAATACCTTCCAAGTTTTGAGTTGGAGCGTTGCGCATCGTTTCGACGAAAACGGAAACCAGCCGCGCTTCAAATTGCGCTGCGGCGCAACGTTCGATTTCAGCAAGCGCTTCGCCGGCGCTGCGTGCGCGTTTGTAAGTGCGGTCCGAAGTGATCGTGTCATACGCGTCCGCGATAGCGATAATTCGCGCGCCGAGAGGAATATTTTCACCTGCGAGCGCGTGCGGATATCCGGAACCGTCAAAAAATTCGTGGTGATGAAGAACCATGGCGCGAATTCGATCGAGACCCTTCACCTTTTCGAGAATCGCGGCGCCGTAGTTCACGTGCTGCTTCATTTCGTCCCATTCATCGGGATCGAGCGGGCCATTTTTATTCAAAATGGATTCAAGGATGCCGACTTTTCCGATGTCGTGCAGCAACGCGGCAAGACGAATTTCTTCAATTTCCGCGTGGCTCATTTCCAGCGCTTCCGCCAGCGCGACGGAATGCGAGGAAACGCGCTGCGAGTGATTCCGTGTAAACGAATCCTTGCCATCAATGGCGATCGCCAAAGAGCTCAATGTTTCAACGACCAGCGGAGGAACGATGCGCGCCACAGACGAATCATTTTCGCACGGCGTTTCTGCGGAAGCATCTGCGCCGGCTGAAGGGGCCTCGCCAATTTCCGTCGCATCAATCGAGCGCATAAACTGATCGAGCCTGTTGCAGATTTCTTCCATCGCTTCGGGGCCAGTGGTGAATTGCCGCTTGAGAGTAACGCCGAGATACGCGTCGAGGACGTCGCGCTTCCAGCGCTTGGTTTCATTCGGATCGAAATGATCGGCCGTGGAAACCGCGTTGCCACCCTGATGTTTTGAGAGATACATCGAAGCATCGGCAACCTGAATCAATTCCTGCGGAGTGGAGCCGTGAACCGGGAAGCTGGCGATGCCAAAGCTGCCGGTGACATTTTTCTCGCGCAGAAGAGTGTCGGAAGAAATATAACTGCGGAGTTTTCCGGCAAGCTGGCGCGATTGTTCGGCGTTGGTTTCCGGCATGAGCACAACAAATTCGTCTCCGCCATAGCGCGCGATAATATCGGAGCGTCGGCAATTTTCTTCCAGAATTACTCCAACGCGGCGCAGAACCAAATCACCTTCAAGGTGTCCGTAGAAATCGTTTACGAACTTGAAGCGATCCAAATCGATGAGCACCAACGAGAAGGGTCTGCCGGCGCGAGTGGCGCGTTTCCATTCCGCGGAAAGCGCTTCCATGAAAAAGCGGTGAGTCTTAACTTTGGTAAGACCATCAGTAATTGCTTGCTCCTGCGCCTTTTGAAAACTGAGCGAACCGTGTAGCGCGCCGGAAATTAAGTCGGCGAGCGTTTCCAGCAATTGCAATTCTTCCACGCTAAAATCACACGGCGCGGAGCATTCCACATAAAGCACGCCGTGCAACTGATCGCCATAAACGATCGGCAGGGCAACCGCGGCGGCGGAGTCTTCCAGCATGGGAAACGAAGCGGAAGGATCCGAACCAAACGAGCGAACGACGGCCATCTCGCCGGTTCGCGCGACGCGTCCGACAAGGCCTTCACCCAACGGAATTCTGCGGCCCAGCGCACTCCGGCGCTTGCCTGCTTCGGCTTGAATCACAACTTCTTTCGTGGCGTAGTCCAGAACGCCGATGCCGATGTGATCGTAGCTCAGGCCAGCTTCCAGTTCCGTGGCGATGCGCGCAAGCATTTCGTCCGGATTGAGAGTTGCAATGGCGTTCTTAGATATGTTGTTGAGCAGAGTGAGGTGGCGTGATTTTGACTGCTCACCACGAAACAGACGCGCATTTTCCAAAGCGATAGTGGCTTCGCTGGCGAGCACACGCATCAGTTCGAGATGGTCTTCGTCGAACGCATGTTCCGCCCTGCTATGAACGGCGATCACGCCGATGGCGCGATCGTAAAGGACCAACGGAACGGCGCAAAAGCAGCCCATTTCCTGGACAGGCTCAGCGCCCAATTCCCGTGCGGCGTCCGCTACATTTTCACGTACCAAAAGCGGCTGACGGCTGTGAAGCACGTATTCGGTGAGGTGATTCCCACACGGACGCGAACGCTTCGGCTGTTTTTCTCCGTCACGAATTTCCAGTTCAAAAGTTAAAGTGTTGGCGACGGCGTTATAAAAAGCGATGTAGAGGTTGCTGGCGTCAAGCAGGCGCTGCATTTCGGAATGGATTTTTTCAAACAGCGCGTCGGTATCCAGAGTGGAGCTGAGGACGCGGCCGATTTCATTCAGCAAATGCAATTCCTCGCTGCGCCGGGAAGTCTGCTGGATTAGATAACTATTTTCGACGGCCATACCAATTTGATGGCCGAGCGCCATGAGCAGATGAAGCTCAGCGGGAGAAAACCGGCGGCTATCGGGCGAACCGAGAAGAAGAACACCGAATGCTTTTTCTTTTGTTTGAAGACTGATCGCCGCTACTGTGTGCAATTCCTGCTGCAGCGCGAGCTGACGGAAGCGATGGAAAGATTCTTCGCGTTCAAGAGTTTCCCACAACGCGTCGCGATGCAGATCGCGGAAGACGGCGAGTCCGCCGAGACGCACGACGAGTTCGACGAGATGATCGTCAAGACCTTCCTGTTGCGAAGCGCTGCAAAATGTGTCGCTGAGTCCGACCGCAACGACGGCGGTTGGTCCTTTTGGATCGCCGTGATGAAGAAACAAAGCGCCGCACGGAACTTGAACGACGTTCAGAATGCGATCGAGAGCTTGCGCCAACATGCGTTGCACTTCGCTGCCGACTACGCTGGAGGTCGCAAGATTCAGATTGGAAAGCGCGAGCATGTGACGTTCGATGCGCCGCTTTTCTTCTTCGTAAAGCGCCATGGACATGAGCACGGCGATAAACATGACCGGGACCATGGTCATGATAGAGAGACTTGCCTGTCCGGTGAGGGAAAATTGTTTGGCAAATTCATTCGCCAGTGAGACGAAGCCCCACAGACCGAATGCAAGACCAAGCGCGCCATCGGCGAGAGTTTCTTGTTTGCGGCTAGACTGCCAGTAGAGCACGCCGGTCGCAAGGAATACGACCGAGGTTCCATAAAGAGGCGCGATTGGAATTTGGCCCTGCGTAAACGCAACGGCCCACGCCGCAAATAATGCGGAAACAGCACACGCGGCGTAAGTCCACGGCCTCTTTTGGGTGTAGAGTTGCGCGCTAAGAAAAAATAGAAGCGCAGCGGAAGCAACCAGCCAAGCTTGAACGGCCATTTCCCACGAGCCCCATGCTTCGCGCTTGTTCAGCGCGGCGGCGCCGTAGTGAAGAGCCACCATCGTCCATCCGGCTGACCACATCAGAAGATATGGTTGGCGTTTGACGGAATAAACATAGCCGTATAACGCGGCAACCAATGCGGTCGCCGCCAGCAGAGCCATGGCCAGAATGCTCTCGTGTATCAACGGAATCCGATTTTCTGAGGCTGCGGATGCAGCCAGTACTCAGAAGGAAAAGCGCATCCACGAAACGAAAAATTCACGGTGCTGGGCTACCTTCCGAATGCGGGAATCATGCCTGTACCAAAACAGGCCATAGGCACTTCCCGACTCTTGCTAGACTATAGAGGTCAATTTTTCTTACGGTCAAGGGTACTCGTGTACTTTTGTCCCTGTTTGTAACTAGCAGCCGCGGAACGGTATTGGCGAGATGCCGCGTGACTCAAGACGGCGGAATCCGCTAAACTGCAGAGGTTCCGTTCATCGAAATTTTTGTTGGGAATGCCGCCATTTGGCGATGGCGCTGCATTGCCGGGGAAATTCCGCAATTCTGAGGACATCACAAATATTATGACTGATTCCATTTCAACGAACTCCAAGCCACGCGTGCGATTTGCGCCTTCGCCGACGGGCTATCTGCATGTGGGCGGTGCGCGAACGGCGCTATTTAACTGGCTATTTGCGCGTCACGAAGGCGGCACGTTTATTTTACGCGTGGAGGATACGGATACCGAGCGCAACCGACCGGAACTTGTGGATGGAATTTTGGCGTCACTGCTCTGGCTGGGATTGCAGTGGGATGAAGGGCCGATATTTCAGTCACAGCGGCTAAGTTTGTATCGCGTGGCGGCGGAAAAATTGCTCGCGTCTGGCGCGGCGTATCTTTGTTATTGTGCGCCCGAAAAATATGCGGGCGGAGATGCAGCCACGGAAACGGATGCAGAAGAAGCGCCGGCGCGCCGACGTGTGACGCGATGCGCGTGCCGCGATGGGCATCCAGTGATTGGCTCGCAGAAACCCGCGGTGCGATTTCGCGTGCAATTGGGAGTGACAACTTCGTTTGAGGATACTGTGTTTGGAAAAAATGAAACTTCCAACGACGAGATCGAAGATTTTGTGTTGTTGCGTTCGCCGAAGGATGGCTCGGAACTGGGATTGCCGACGTATCAGCTTGGCGCGGTGGTGGACGACATCGATATGCGGATTACGCATGTGATTCGCGGCGCGGATCATATTTCCAACACGCCGAAGCAAGTGATGCTGTATCGCGCGCTTGGCGCGGCAGTTCCGAAATTTGCGCACGTGCCACTCATTTTGGGACCGGATCGAAAACGGCTTTCCAAGCGGCATGGCGCTACGAGCGTCGCGTCGTATGAAGAGGAAGGATTTATCGCGGAGGCGTTCCGGAATTTTCTTTGCTTGCTGGGATGGTCAACCGGCGACGATTCGGAATTTATGCGCACCGACGAATTGCTGAAGCGATTTTCGTTGGAAGGTGTGAGCCGGACGAACGGAGTTTTCGATCGGGCGAAATTGGAATGGTATAACAGTCAGTATTTGCAGAAGCTGCCCCTGGATGAGCTATTGCCCTTGGTGCAGGGCGAACTTGAGCGAGCGGGGATTTGGCGCGCCGAATGGGCCGGCGCAGAAAAAGATTGGTTTGCGCACACTGTGGATTTGCTGCGTCCGCGAACGCATCTGCTTACGGATTTCGCGAAGTGGTCGCTCGCATTTTTTAGCGACACGTTTGAATATGATCCCGCAGCGAAGGAAAAATTCTGGAAAGATGCGCGATTGGCAGGGATGCTGGGGAAACTTGCTGACGCGCTGGCGGCGGCTCCCGAATGGAGTCACGATGCTTGCGAGCACGCGTTGCGCGGAATTGCGGAAGCTGAGGGTGTGAAGGCTGGATTATTGATTAACGCTACGCGCGTGGCGATTGTTGGTCAGGCAGTGGCGCCGCCGCTTTTTGAAACGATGTTGGTGCTGGGACGGGAAAGAGTTGTGCGGCGTTT
>DATBYL010000319.1:0-5044 GCA_036513735.1 Candidatus Acidiferrales bacterium | reverse complement strand
CAACCGGAAGCAAGTCAACGGCGATTCTGCACGATTCGAGCAAGTAGCCTCTCAAGTTCTCGGAAAGCGAATCACCTATGCCGAACTAACAGGCAAGGTGGGTACGACGAATCACCTGCCCAACTAGACTGCCTCGCGGGAAGCGCCGGAAACCTTGAGTTTCTTGCGCTTTTTCGCTTTTTTCTCTTCGTCCAAAAGTTTTTTTACCGCGTTGTGAGGAACTTTGATCAACTGTTCCATCGCTTCGGTAAAATTTTCGTATTCCGAAGATTTTTTATTCTTCATGATCCATATTCTTTCTCGTTTTATCTATCACAAACCATCCGAACTTTGGCGAGCGTTCCATATAGTCCCAGTCCGCAAGCACTTGGATATTTTCAGGGCCGCCGTTCTCTGCAAGAAATTCCAACGTTTGACGGTTCCACAGAACAAATGCCAATCTGTCACTTAGCCTAGAAACTGGTATGCGAGTGGGTCGAATCCCCTTGTTGGCAATATGCTTGAACGCTTCGCGTGCGACCAAATCGGCGGCTTGCAGATGCGCTGAACGTTTGGTATCAAACGCTATAGAACGTAAACGCGCTGTTGGTCGCCATGCGGCGTATTTCGCAATGCTATCGAATGTCCGTTTTATTTCCTCGTCTTGATTGCCTTTTTCAAACCATATCTGAACATCCATTTCTAAATCGTGGGCTATATAAGCCATATTCATAATTGCTTGGCGCAGAGCCAGAAGAGAGGGATCACTTGGCTTGCTCTTCGGAAATAATTCCCTGTAAAGGCCGACCGGAACAATAGACGCAAAACCGCGAAGTTCGGTGGCGTGAATCACGTCAACCATGTTGGCCATCCGCGCAACGCGTTCGGGTATTTCTATACCCTCGAATTGACCGTGGCCAGTCTCGCAATCGGTCGAGCGAAAAGGCTCTTTCAATCCGTAACTTGCGTTGCCCCATCCGATTAGCTGGGCGTCCCATTGACTTGCCGCGCCAATCAAACCACCAAACGCTACATAATTTTCGCGTTTGTCGTCGGAGCTATCGTCGAAGTAACATTCTAAAAGCATCGCGTATTGCCTGATTCCAATCCGTTCGCTTCCGCGAACAAAATCAGAAAATCGTATGTCATCGCTCGCAACGGCCATACCAGTGAATCTCCTTTTCACTGGCAATCAACATAGTGCCGAATCTGGTCTGATTCGTCAACTATATTATCGCCCATCGACCACAGATCGCTGTAAGTCCTTTATTAGCACACACATCGCAAAATAGGGGGTGGGGGGACGAGTTTTTCTGAAAATGGGTTATGGGAAGTGCGTGTGCGTGACGGCTAAGGGTCGGGAAACAAAGGAGATGAGGAGTTGCGCGTCGCTTCGTCCGAAAGATTTGACACAAAAGAGTTGAAATGCAGATTGTTCGGAAAACGTCCCATCTGTCCCCGCAAAACTGTCCTCTCACAAAGTTCAGGGTATGCTTCGCGAAATAGGCGGTAACAAATTAGGGTGTCGCAGCGTAAGGTAAATGGCGCCGCGGCCTGTTTTGAGCGTGTGAACGACTCAGATAGCGGTTATGAGGTCAAAAAAGAATGGAGCTTAGACAACGCGCGGAGAGATGCGCTCAACGCCGACATACGAGCAGAATCATCCGCGTGGTATCACGTCGCATAAAATCCGCGAAGATGCCAGTGCTGGCAATTGTCGCAGCGATTTGTATGACGGCTATCGGCGGACCCGGTGTCCGCGCTCAATCTGCTGACGCATCGCCATTCGCATTCGATGTTGCTTCGGTGAAATTAAGCCGCGGGACTCCGAACCTTCATTTCACGGCAACGCCCGGAGCGCTTCACGTGACAAGCATTACGGTGAGAGACCTGATCGAAGTGGCTTACGAAATAAAAGATATTCAACTTGTGGGAGCGCCCGACTGGGTTAGTTCAGAGCGTTACGACATTGATACCAAGTTGGACGAGGCGGTCGCTCAAGAGGAAGCGAAACTTCCCGCTGTACAGCAGGCGACGAGGCTGCATTTGAGGCTGCAGTCTCTGCTTGCGGATCGCTTCAAGCTCACGATCAGTCATGCAACGAAGGAACTTCCGATTTTTGCGCTGGTCGTCGCGAAAGGCGGGCCGAAATTTTCGGCAGCTGCGCCCAGTCCGCCAATTGCCGGGACGCATGCTCCTCAGGCGCCACCGGGCAGAATGGCACAGGGTCCAATGCCCGGTGGACAATGGCTCCTGATGATGAACGGGGCTCCGATGAGCCAATTTCTTGTGGCGTTCGGAGACAGGGGAGAAACTGCCGGTCACTTTATCGTGGATGAAAGCGGACTGACAGCGACTTATACTTTCACGTTGCATTGGACACCGGAAAACCAGGCTACAGCCGATGCGGCAGCGCCCGATCCTGCCGACGTTTCATTATTCACCGCGCTTCAGGAACAGCTTGGGTTGAAAGTCGAGTCCAGAAAAGGCCCGGTGCCGGCCATTGTGGTGGAGCACATCGAACGCCCTTCAGAAAACTAGCGTAAAAACAGAACGCAACTCTCCGTGTTGAATCTAGTTGAAGTTCAGAGCGGACGCAGATACATTCGCATTCCGATGGGCAACGAAACTCCCGCAAAAAAAGGTAATGGCGTGATTCGATATGTGATGGCATTGGTGTGCGTGGCTTTGTTGTTTATATTTTTGCCGCGCGTGTGGCCGCAATCTTCCAAGGAAATTGTGATTGAAGTGACCGGGACCGCGGAGGGCGCGGGGACGTCGCAGGAAATCGGATTTATAAATGGTTGGGCGGAATCGGTGGATGGGCAAACCATTAGTTATCATTCCGCGGTTCCGGGCGCTACGGATGCGCTGATCGCGCGAGCGCAGAGGATTGCTCATTCAATCACGTGGAAAACCGACCTGCTGCCGAACTCCTTCGCAGGCGATTCGTATCATCTTCTTTGGTTGGCGGGGCTAGATTTTTCCGGATGGGCTGAGGACAAGACCGAACATACTTTTGATTTTTTCATTAACGGAAAACATTGGTTTACATTTAAGAACTTTAAGGATGCGACGGCGCGGAAATGGACGGCGCACGGAGAAGATGGCGCGGAACTTTCTTTTAATGCGACGACGGCGGACAAGTTTGGCGATTTGTTCGGGTACATGCATCTTGATTTGCCTAAGAAGGATTTTCCAACCGGCGCGCCGCTGACGCTTTCTGTTGTGGGACACGACGACAACAGCGCGGATTGGTACATGACGTTCGAGTACGCGTTCCATTTTTCGCCGCGCGTGCGAGTGGAACCGGCGGAAATGCGTGACGGCAACACGACGGCGCAAGTGTTGCGAGTGAGCCTGGATAATCTGACGGAGGGGCGGACGGTTGTGATTCGCGCAGATGGCCGCGAACTGGTCCGCGGGCCGCTGAATGTAGGAGGGAACATTTATCGCATCCCGATTCCGGCGGTGAAGGCGCCTGAGAAAATGGCGATTCGATTTTCTGTGAACGGCGCTACCGCGCAGACTTTTCCGTTTGATGTAACGCCCGTGGCGCCGCGGACAATTTATCTGGTGCCGTATTCACACAATGACATCGGCTACACGGATTACCAGCCTAATGTTGAGCGTAAGCAGTGGAGCAATCTGGAAGAAGGATTGCGTTTGGCGAAGGAGACGCGAACGTTTCCCGCGGAAGATCGATTCAAGTGGAATTTTGAAACAGTGTGGGCGATGGAAAGTTATATGCGCAAGTCGGATGAGCCGCAGCGCAAGGTTGTGGTGGATGCAATCCGCGATGGAGAACTGGGAGTTTCGGCGCTTTACGCGAATATGTTGACTGGTTTGGCGAACGCGACGGAGATGAGCCACTTTCTGGATTATTCGCGGACACTTCAGAAGGATTACGGAATCAGCGTCAAGACGGCGGTGACTTCCGACGTGCCTGGATTTACGTGGGGAATTGTGCCGACGCTGGCGCAGAGCGGAGTGAAATATTTTGCGGTGGGGCCCAATACGGGCGACCGCATCGGATTCACGCTGGAAACCTGGGGAGATAAGCCATTTTATTGGGTTTCGCAATCGGGGAAGGAAAAGATTTTGATCTGGGTGGCGGGCGCGGGCTATTCCAGTTTTCACGAAGGCAGCTTGAGCAATTTGGGAGACGAAAAAATCATGACGATGGCGCGCCAGTTACAGGAAAAAAATTATCCGTACGAAATGGTTTATCTGCCCTACACGACTGGAGACAATGGGCCGCCGGATCCGACACTTTCGGCAACGGTGGAGGGTTGGAACGACCGGTATGTGACTCCGAAATTAGTGATTGCGACGCACGATCAGATGTTCGCGGAATTTGAAAAGCGTTATGGCGCATCGCTGCCGGAATTTCGCGGCGATTTTACGCCGTACTGGGAAGATGGTGCGGCTTCGACGGCATCGGAACTCGCGCTGGCGCGGCGGGCGGTGGACCAACTTATTCAGGGTGAAGCGTTGTGGTCAGCTCGCGCACCGGGCGATTATCCGCGTGGCGATTACGATGCCGCGTGGCGCGATATTGCATTCTGGGACGAGCATTCGTGGGGGGCGGACAAGAGCGTTGACGAGCCGGATTTGCCGATTGTGAAACAGGAATGGGAATTTAAACGGAAATTCGCGGTGGACGCGGCGAAGTCGGCTGAGGAACTTCTGGCGCGCGCAGCGGCTACAGCTCCGGATTCGGAACGGACAACTTTTGATGTGTACAATTTGTCGTCATGGCCGCGCACGGATGTTGTGTTGCTGGACGCGAAAAAAACTTTCGGGGACGATGCCGTGGCGGATGACCAAGGGCCAGTGCCGTCTCAGAGATTGACGACCGGAGAACTTGCTGTGCTGGTTGAAAATGTGCCGCCGCTGGGGGCGAAGCGGCTATATGTTGGGATGGGAAAAGCATTTCAGCGAGGCAGTGCCGTTGCTTCGGCGGATTCACTTGAGAATGACGACATCGCGCTGCATGTGAGCGAACAAAGTGGCTCGATTGATTCGGTGCGTTGGAAGGCCAAGAATATTTCGTTGGTGGATG
>DATBYL010000318.1:0-7465 GCA_036513735.1 Candidatus Acidiferrales bacterium | reverse complement strand
CCTGGTCGAAGGGCCAGGTAAATCTGAGCGCGGCGCTGCCGAGTGCCAGTGGCTCCAATAGAGAGAGCACCGAGGGCGAGAACAACGTGGAGCTACACTATACGGTTCAGTTTCGTTCCGCGCTTCCAGTTCGCAGGGCCTTTGTCCGGCTGTCCGAAATTAACGCTAAGTATGACTCAATGGACGCCGAGCACAAGAAGGCGTTTGATGCGCAGACTGAGCCATTTCTCAGCAGAACGTATGACGACGTAGTCCTCGTGCATGTAGAATATGGCTCGACGAGTCAAATTTTTGTGCGCGACATGGCTACGTACTGGAAGAGCATCCGGCCGGACTCCGTTCCCGTGGATTTCTACTTGATTAACGAGCGCGGCGACCGCGTCTCTCCGGTTAAGTTCTTGTCACCCTCCGCCGGAACCTATGCTTTCGAGCTGATTTTCCCGCGTCTGAAAAACAATGAGCCGATCGTTCGCGACGGAGACAAGAACTTGGAAGTGCAATTCGTCAACCCCGCCGTTGGGTCCCAAACGGCGAACGCGACGAGCGTGGCGCCATTTGGCCGGGAACGGGTTCTGGCGCAATATAAAGTTGACAAGATGACAGTAGACGGCAAGCTGACCTATTAATCGCAACATAACGATTCTCAGCGGGTTAACAGATGATATTGGAAGCAATGTGAAAGGTGGGTGGTCCATGCCGTCACTTCCGTCAGGAACTCCAGACCGCGAATCCAAGAATTTCCCAAATTCCTTAAAGCAGCCACTCGCAATCCTCGGATGCTCCGCTGTGCTGGTCCTCATTTCCTGGGCGACCGTATTGCGCGCCGCCCCGCAATCGCAGGCTCCGCCGCCACCTCCTCCAGCTAAGGCTCAGGCGCCCGCTGACGACGCCGCGACGCAAGCGTCCAGACCCGCGCTTCGCGTGGTCCAGCAAATGGTGCAGGTGGACATCATCGCGAAGGATCAGAACGGCAAACCCATCCAAAATTTGAAGCAAAGCGATTTCACGGTTTACGACAACGGCCGGAAGCAAGATATTTCGTTTTTTTCGATGGAAACCGATCAGACTCGGAATCTGCCGCGCCCTCAATTGACGCCGGGAACTTACTCAAATCTGATTGAGCAGAAGGAAGGCGTGCCGGGGAATTTGACGATCCTGTTGTTGGATTTCCTGAACACCAAGCATTCGGACATCATGTACGCCAAAGAAAGAATCATTAAATTACTTCATGATATGAAGCCGGACGATCGCGTTGCCGTCTACGTGCTGAGCGGACGATTGTACGTGCTGCACGATTTCACAAGCGATATGACGGCGCTGACGCAGGTCGTGAAAAAATACAATACTGTGGATTCGGCGGACGTTGCCAATTCCGACTTTCAAGCAGTTTGGAAAGTGACGGGGCTGCCCGACGTTGCGGCAGATGCGTTCGTAAACCAAGCCTCACAAACCATGTCGGACTTTGCGAATATTGACCGCGCCTCAACTACGACTAACGTATTTGAGATTATTGCTCAGCACATGATGCGTTTGCCGGGCCGGAAGAACCTTATTTGGGTCTCAGGCTCGTTTCCTTTCAGCATGAACACCGACAAGTCGGGAAATTCCACGAACTTAGCGTACGAGACTCCGGGATCTCCTCTGGTAGGAAGTCCAAACGCGTACTCGATGTTTACCGGTGGCGCTGGCAGCAATGGCGCGGCGCCTATCAAAGCGGAAGGTATGTATATCTATGAGAACCGCTCTTTCACTGAAGACATAAGTCGGGCCACTCGCGCACTCGCCAGCGCCAATATCGCCGTCTATCCCGTGGATCCTCGCGGACTGATTGGCGCCAATGGAGTGGAAACTGTTTCCTCCGCCGGATATGGCATCGGGCCAACCATGTATAATAATTCGACCTCTCTCGCGAATCTTTCTCCGAATTTTGACACGATGAATACCCTGGCAAGCCAAACAGGCGGCGTTGCGTATTACAACAACAACGACATCGGCGGCGAAGTTCGTCAGGCGATGGAAGATTCCCGCGTGAGCTACATGCTCGCGTTCTATCCTGCGGCGGATGATGGCAAAGGCAAATTTCACAACATCAAAATAAAAGTTGACCGGCCGGGCATCGAACTTCGCTACCGCAACGGATATACGCCGAAGCCTTTGAATTATTCGGGCATCGTGGATAACAGCGCCATCGAAAGAGAAGCGATGGCAAGTCCTCTGGATGCCACCGGGCTAGGAATGACGGTGCATACGTCGGCGGTACGAGACGCGACAACTCCGACTGTGGCGCTGCGAATTAATCTCGAAGAAAATGACGTCAGCTTCAAATTTGACGATGAGCGTGAGACGGGTCAAATCGAAGTGATGCTGGTTCAATACGACACGGAAGGTACGGCGATCTGGGTGGAAACCAGCAAGGTAAAAATGCGCCTGGTCAGGGATATGTATGCAAAAGTTCGGAAAGAGGGCCTTCAGTTTGGAAGGAACCTGCCGCTGAAACCCGGCGCCGTCGAGCTGAAAGTGATCGCCTGCGACGATAAGAGCAGTTCGATTGGATCGGTTTCAATTCCATTAGCGGCATATTTGCCGCCGCCGTCAAAATAAAGCCGCTAGGGCTTTACCTAGTTTCGTAAATTAGAATTTCACGCGTCAGGAATTCAGTTAATTGTTTGACTGACTTGCTGCACCTTCCTTCGTATTCTCCGCGTTCAAAATATTTCGCGTGTGACGTCCAGACGGTTGCGCCGCCGGCTGCTTTGAAACAGACGGTACCGCCGCGTGTTTGTGGCAGGACGTAGCCCACCATCGTCCCTCATATTTCGGAAGTTCGCACATTTTCTTCGGACAAGAAGCCATTCCGTCGTGACCTTCGCATTGGCAATAGCATTTGAATTGTTTCGCGGCCGTCGGCTGCGGCGTGCGGCCGTCAGCAAGAATCGGAAGGGCTGCGCAAGCAATCATCACGATCAGTGCTGCGGTCTGCCATATCGCGCGCTTTGTGCCTGTCATGAAGCGTGGTGTTGATGTCATGAGGCATATTGCGCTGGGGAAGTGCTCAGGCCGTATGGCGCTGGGGGCTAGTTCTGCGCGTACCGGGGTTCTATAACCATGATTTTGATGTGACTGATATTGAAGGACTTAGGTTGGCAGTACCAGGATGGTACTGACTCGTTTCGGGTCAATTCTAAGGTTTCGCGGAGCCCAGGGATTTCGGTCGACGACGAAAGCGCGATCCGCGCGTATTAGAAACCGGCTCCGAAAGACGGCGACGAACTACCGAAACGGGAATCACGCTCCAAAACGGAACGCGAAAAACAAAATTGAATTCGTCGCGACGATGTGGCCCATCGGCAAGTGACAGAGAATGCAGAGAATTTTGCGCTGTTGTACTGCGTCAACAGATGGCCCAGATATTGCATTGTGAGAGCCGGGTGCATTTCTTAAGCGGTCCAAGCCCGACGACGAGTGAGGGGGAAGGGGCTTACTCGCCGAAAGGAACGGATCGTTCCTACCTGCCTCTGAGAGGGAAGCTGGATGGATGACCCCACGCCCCGGCATCGCGCCGGGAATCGAAATGCACTTACGAGGCTCCAGTCCCAAGCTGGGGCCTCGTTCTATTTTGAATTGCAGTGAAGTGTAGTGAATCGAAACGCGGAAAATACTTCGGACGTTCCCGTTCTTAATTTCTAAATCATTCCCTCAGCGACAGGAATATTTGCTGCTCGCAAAACATGCGCCACTTGAGTTGCGCGCAACCTCGACGCGTCATATTCAAACCGAACAACGCTGCCGGCATCGTCAATGTGAAACCGTCGCAGCCCATATGTATTTGAAAATTCCGCAAGGGCTTGCAGTTGAATAGGTGTGATCGGCGATTGCAGGCGAAACTTCACTTCGACCAGTGTCATAAGCGCCGATTATATCAGGAGTGCGCGCGTGGATGCAGCATTCGGCTTCGGCGTGTTCCGAATTGCGCGCTGCGCGACATGATATTCTGAAGACGATCCGATGACAGACAAAGTGAACCTTCAGCGCGATCCCGTCTGCGGAATGACGGTTGATCCTGCGCGCGCCGCGGCGAAAGCGGAGCACGCGGGAAAAACATTTTATTTTTGCTCGGCGGGATGCTCGAAGAAATTTGCGGAATCGCCGGAGAAATATCTTTCTGCGGAGGCAGCTGACGCGCGCGAAATAACGCACGCGCCGCATCACGCAAAATCTCCGAAAAATTCATCCGTCGAATATACGTGCCCCATGCACCCCGAAGTTCGCGAGACCGTTCGCGCCGGCGCAACTCCACCTCCGTGCCCGGACTGCGGCATGGCGCTCGATCCGGTGGAAATCGACGCAATTCAGCAGGGGTCGATAACGCTATACGTCTGCCCGATGCATCCGGAGATTGTGCGCGATGCGCCGGGAACGTGTCCGATCTGCGGAATGGCGCTTGAGCCGCGCACCGCAACTCTCGCCGAGCCGCCGAACGCCGAACTTATTTCCATGACGCGCCATTTCTGGGCTAGCGTCGCGCTCACCACTCCGATTTTTCTGATGGCAATGTCGGATTTAATTCCTGGCAAACCTCTGCAACATTTTCTTTCCATGCGCGAAATCACCTGGATCGAGTTCGCGCTTTCCACTCCCGTTGTTTTGTGGGGCGGCTGGCCATTTTTTGAGCGCGGCGTCGCTTCGATCGTCCGCCTAAAACTAAACATGTTCACGCTGATCGCGATTGGTACCAGCGCGGCGTACGGCTTCAGCGTCGTTGCTGCATTAGCGCCCGGAATATTTCCCGCGTCGTTTCGCGAAGCGGATGGAAGCATCGCAACTTATTTCGAGGCCGCGGCGGTAATCACAACTCTTGTGCTTCTCGGACAAGTCCTTGAACTTCGCGCACGCAGCCAGACCAGCGGAGCGATTCGCGCGCTCCTAGGACTGCAGCCTTCCACGGCGCGCCGCGTTTTGCCGGATGGACATGACGAAGACGTCGCGCTCGCAGAAGTGCATCCCGGTGACAATCTTCGCGTGCGTCCCGGCGAAAAGATTCCGGTCGATGGAATTGTTGTCGAAGGCCACAGCACCGTGGATGAGTCGATGATCACCGGCGAGGCAATTCCGATCGAAAAGATGGAAGGCACGCGAGTAACCGGCGGCACAATAAATTCCACGGGCAGCTTCGTGATGCGCGCGGATAAAGTTGGACGCGATACCGTGCTGGCGCAAATCGTGAAAATGGTCAGCGAAGCGCAACGAACGCGCGCGCCAATCCAAAGACTGGCCGACGTCGTCGCCTCCTATTTTGTTCCGGCGGTTTTAGTTTGCGCGGCGATCACTTTTGTAGTGTGGGCAATTGCCGGACCGCAACCTCGCTTCGCACATGCAATCGTGAATGCGGTCGCCGTTCTGATCATCGCGTGTCCGTGCGCCCTCGGCCTGGCGACGCCGATGTCCATCATGGTTGGCACGGGACGCGGCGCACGCGCAGGCGTGCTCATCAAAAACGCCGAAGTGCTGGAAATTTTGGAAAAAGTTGACACTCTCGTTCTAGACAAAACCGGCACGCTGACCGAAGGCAAGCCGCGAGTAACCGCAGTTATTCCGGCCGATGCGCACAGTGAACAAGAGTCGCTTCAATTCGCAGCCAGCGTTGAGCGCGCCAGCGAACATCCGCTCGCCGCGGCAATCTTGACCGCCGCAAAAGAAAGAAACCTGCAAGTCTCGCCGGTTTTCAATTTCGGCGCGGTCGCAGGCGGCGGAGTCACCGCTGATCTCCCGGCGAATGGGAACTTGCCGCCGCAACGCATTCTCCTCGGCAGCTCGAAATTTCTCGACGAGCAGGGAATCGCAACGAATTCGCTCGCACCGCAGGCGCAAAAGTTGCGCCTCGGCGGAGATACCGTCGTATTCGTGGCGGTCTCCGGCGAATTAATCGGAATTATCGGCGTAGCAGATCCAATAAAGAAAACAACGGCGGATGCCCTGCGGGAGCTGCGCGCCGAAGGATTGAAGATCGTAATGCTAACCGGCGACAGCAAAACGACCGCCGAAGCCGTAGCGCGAAATCTAAACATCGACGAAGTGCACGCCGAAGTTCGCCCCGAAGGAAAAAGTGAAATTATTCGCGCGCTAATCGCGCGGGGACGCAAAGTTGCGATGGCAGGTGACGGCATCAACGACGCGCCCGCGCTTGCCGCTGCGGACGTCGGCATCGCGATGGGCAGCGGCACTGATGTAGCAATGGAAAGCGCGGGCATCACTCTCGTCGGAGGCGATCTGCGCGGCATCGTTCGCGCGCGCCGGTTGAGCCGCGCCACAATGCGCAATATTCGTCAGAATTTATTTTTCGCCTTCATTTATAACGTGCTGGGCGTACCGCTCGCCGCAGGAGTTTTATTTCCCGTCTTCGGATTGCTGCTCAGTCCAATGATCGCCAGCGCCGCGATGAGTTTCAGTTCCGTTTCCGTAATTACCAACGCGCTGCGCCTAAGAAGAGTTGCGCTGTAACGCAACCCACGCTCTCTTAAAAAGTTTCGCACCACCTGCAAAATAAACTCCAATAAAGACCGCGTAACGCGAAAACTTCGCGCGCCCGATCGTGTTTGATGGAATAGGTTGAGAGAGAAGTAAGCAGTTAAATTTAAAGCGAGCGAGGTCTAGTCATGAAACGCGAGTGGATTAAATCTGTATCGTTTGTTGGCGCAGTGATGTTGGCAGCAGCGTTCTCCGCGGGTTTTGTATCTGCGCAACAGGCTCCGCCACCAAGCCAAAATTCTTCAACGGCCGCGCAACCGGCCCGAAAAATTGCCGACCGCAAAGAAAATCAACAGGACCGAATCGCGCAAGGCGTGAAGAGCGGCCAACTGACCGCCGGCGAGACCGCGCATCTCGAAAACAAAGAAGCGAGAATCAATCACGAAACTCGCACCGATCGCGCCGCGAACGGCGGTAAGTTAACCAATGCCGAAAAAGCGAAAGTGAATCGCCAACAGAATCGGGTGTCGAGAGACATTTATCGCGACAAGCACAACAACCGCACGCAGCACCCCAAGAAATAATCACTTCGGATTTTTCCCCGTGAAGTGTGCAGGTGCTCCTCGAAGTTCGGGGAGCATTTGCATTTGCCCTGAAACAATTTCCCGCCCCCGATTGTGCCCACGATGCGCCTATGCGAGAATGGAGTTTGGGAATAATTCAATATGGCCACAACACTTGGACACAACGTCACGCTGGAAACTCCCGAGGAAGTCGGCAAATTTCTCACGGACGAAGGCGTAATTTTCACGCAGCTCGATAAAGCGATTAACTGGGCGCGCAAAAGTTCCGTCTGGCCGCTGTCGTTCGGCTTGGCATGTTGCGCGATAGAAATGATGTCCATGGCCTCCGCGCGATTTGACGTTGCGCGATTTGGCTCCGAAGTTTTTCGCCCCTCTCCGCGCCAGGCCGATCTAATGATCATCGCGGGCCGTGTCTC
>DATBYL010000317.1:0-5437 GCA_036513735.1 Candidatus Acidiferrales bacterium | reverse complement strand
AAAATCATTGCAATTCTCCGGCTGTACATCCGAACTGTTCCATCGCTCGCGATTTGATCGCGTCCACCTGATCTTCACGCTGTTGTTGTCTGTACAGTGCGCTCAATTCGGAGGACGCGCGGCACAAATCGCGGTGAACTGGTGCGCAACCTGCGTTCAAGGTGGGGCCATCAGGAGTTTGCGTGATTGCGCAGCCTTGAGGATCAAGTCCAGTCTGATATAGTCCGCGCAACGTCAGCATCAGCGTCTGGTTTCCGGAAGCCAGAAGTCCTTCTACGAATGCGCGCGTTGCGTCCTGCAATCGCCCTTGCACGGCAAGCGCCTGCCCCATGACGATATAGTTCTCGGCCCTTGCAGGTTCAAGCTGGGTGTCGTGAACCGCGGCGTCATACGCGTGCTGATAATCGCCCACCCGCATGTAGGCGCCGGAAAGTTGTTCATATAATTTTGGCAGGCCGAAAGGAGCGTCCGCATTTCTGCCGGTCGCGTGTAGTTTTTGGCGATAGTCAGCTACCTGGGCCTGATCAATTGCTTCGCCGCGAAGCAGCAATTGGAGAGCTTTGTTGTAGTCCCGCACGCTCTCGGGCGGAACAATCCGTTTTCCGTCTGCGCCGATACGGACGAGGCGATCACCTTTGTCCTGATAGATTCTGCCGGCCTCGGCATAGGAGGCGGCTGTGCTCTGGGAATTCGGAAGCGGATCCAGAATGGCCACGCCTCTATCTATTTCGGCGGTAACTTCGTAGATGTTGGAACCGGTTGGGTCAGAATTGCTGAGCTGAGTGGCAAGATTTGTGTGGGTCTTGAAACTATTCGGCGAAGCGATGGCGGATGATTTTGCAATCGAAAGCTCGGTCTGCCAATCGATGTTCCGCGTCCACGTTCGCGCTGCAAATGCCGCAATGATCAGGCACAAGAGAACTGGCGCGAAAGCCCGAATTTTCATGCTCTCGCCGATCGCGTAAATGACCATCACCGTGCAGGCGGCAAATCCAACCGACGGCAAATAGAGAAACCGTTCGGCCATGATTGTGCCGGTCAAGAATAAAAGATTCGCGACCGGCACGAATGCCACAAACGCGAACGCGCCAAAAAAGAAATACAAGCGGTTCTTCGTGAACTGGCTGAGCAGCGCCACCACAACGGCAATCATTACGATCCATGCGATCCACTCACGCGCTGTTCCCGTTGCCAGCGGGATTTGCGAGTAGGAATAGTCAGCGGAAAGTTTTGCGGGCCAAACCAGAATCCACAAATACTTTGCAATCACCACAAGGGCCGTCAATCGTGCCCGCAGAAAATGGGCGCCCACTAGCGGATTATCCGGAAAGGTCGTTCTTGCGAGCGGCGAAGCCGCCAGAACTTTTGCCCGTTCGTACAACATCACGCAGAGCGGAAGGGCAATGGCCGCGCAACCAAGCATGATTCCGCGAACGTACTCCGTGTGGTTCCTTCGCTGTTTCCAAAATGTAAGTTCGTAGACGATCACCACGCCCAGAATTGAGACTGCGCTTTCTTTTGAGTACATTCCAATCGCCGTGACCGCCAGCAATCCGAGAAGCCACGCGTAACGGCGCCAGCCGGATGACTCGACGCTCTTCAGATACATTAAGAATCCGCTGAGCACGGCTGCGGCGGCCAATAAATCGGCGCGCCCGATAATGTTCGTGACTGATTCGGTGAGAATCGGATGCACGGCCCAAAGAGCGGAAATGAAAATCGCCAGCCACAATTTCTGAAGTAGCCGCAGCGCGAGCGCATACACGAGTAGAACGTTCAAAAAATGCAGAAAAAGATTAATCCAATGGTAGCCTTCCGGATGATCCGTATTTCCGAGCACGGAATAATTAAAAAGGTAGGAGAGCGTTGTGACTGGACGATAAAGGCCGGCCTCGGCGGTGGGCCACCAATATGTATGATCGAAAATCGATTGAATATTCTCGGCCGAAGCTTCGTGGACGCGTGGATCATCCAGAATCAAGAACCGATTGTCGATTACAAAACCGCCGTGGAATGAATTGGAATAGGCCAGCAGAGTTATAACGCATAGCGCCGCAGCAGAGAACACGTGTTTCGTCCAGGTTCGAGGTTGACGGGGAGCCGGAGTTGGCGGCGGTGAGGCTAGCGTCTTCTGCTGGCGAGATTTCTTTCGGCCCATTAAATTTTTGTTTCGCGGAGGATGCGCCGTCGATTGCAGCGAGCGACTCACCATATTTCAGCGAGCACACTATGTCAAGCGGCGGTGCATCGGCACAAGTGTTACGATTTGTTTGATCGTTCCGCTAGATATTGGAGCGGTGCATGTAGTCACTCAAGAGGAGCACAAATAAAATTGCCTGTGGATAAGGAACATTCGTCTGTTGAACCGGGGATGATCTCGATTCCCGGCGGCTGGTTTACGATGGGTTGCGAAACCGGACGCGACGATGAGAAACCTGTGCATCGGGTTTGGGTGGACGCATTTGAAATTGCGGCGCATCAACTGACCAACGACGAGTACGCGCCTTTTCTTGCCGGCACGAAACGCGCTGAGCCGGAGCATTGGAACGATGCGGCGTTCAACAGTCCGCGGCAGCCGGTGGTTGGCGTTTCCTGGTATGACGCGAACACCTATCGCGCGTGGCTTTCGCTTTTGACGGGCCATCATTACCGTTTGCCGACGGAAGCCGAATGGGAATTTGCGGCGCGCGGCGGAAAGGAAGGCGCGCTTTATCCGTGGGGCGATGCGGCACCTGAAGAAATTCCGAATTATTCTTCGCGATGGAAAAATGCGCCGGAAGAAGTCGGGCTTTACGCGCCGAATCCATTTGGAGTCTATAACCTGGGTGACAATGTGCATGAGTGGTGCGCGGATTGGTATGACGCCGAATATTATGCGCGTTCGCCGGAACGGAATCCGCTGGGGCCGAAGACTGGTGTTCGCAAAGCTTCGCGCGGCGGTTCGTGGCGCCATCATATTAAGGTGACGCGGACAGCGGCGCGTTCGAGCATTCCGCCGGAGTTTAAATATGCGGATTATGGATTTAGATTGGCGCGGACGATTAAGCAAGTGGAATAACGAGCTCACGCGGAAAAAATTGTCGACGGGAAACTAAACGTCGTCCGCGAACAGCAAAAGTCTACCCTCCACGTGCTCTTTGAAAAGTGTGCGAAGCCGAATTAGAGTGGCCTCGTCGAGAATCACGCGCTTCGGAATTGTCCAGAACGCAGTTCTGGTCGCGCCCACCAGAAAATCTCGCTCAGATTCCGTAATTTCCTTAATGACCTCCCATTCGACATGAGATTTTCCGTCGCCGGATTCGATGCTGATGCCGTCGTCTGCAAACGTGAGCGTCGTCGGCGGATTGTCGTCCTTCCTGAAACTTTTGCGCGTGGAAAAATACGGCACCACATAAACCGCGATGCAGAATCCGAACATTAAATAAAAAAACGGCAGAATGTTCATCACCAGTTGCTGCGGAGTAGTTGGGTTGGCGATATAAACGCCGACCACAATCACAAGAAAAATCACGCCAAGAATTACAAATATGCGCATCCTGCGCAGCATCACGCGAACGCTTGCGCGATACACTTCGTCCTGCGTCAATTGAATCGTCAGCGAAACTGAGGCGTTGGTCATGGCGTTTGGCATGATAAGGGATTTCGCGCGGCGGTCACATGGAGCGGGCCAGTTTTGATGCCAAGTTGCATCACGTTCGGTCCTCGCTCAAGTTAATGGCACGAAGCGCCCGGACGGCGTGCGGTGTGCTACGCGGCGGCTTCGTCTCCATTCTTCGTCGAGCGGTTTGGTCTAGATGGTCTTCTATTTGCTCGTCCGTCGCGCCTTTGACCAACAGATTGTAAATGTCATCGACGTAGCTTGCATACTCGTTCCGTTGGTACCTTCCAGCCCTGACGTCAAGAGGGTCCCAAATATTCGCGAGAATGCTGAATATTTCATTCCTTAAACGCGGCGTAACGTTCTTGCCAATTTTGGGCCGCACGTTTTGTCTGAAATATTCCGATTGCTCGAAATTCGCCAAGAAATCCCGCATACTGCCGATCCAACGGATTCTTGGGTACACGGGTTGTGAGTTAGACAGTTCGGCGACTTCCTGAAAGTAGTGCGAGCAATCGATGCCGGCACTTGAGGCTGCAAGATAAAGGCCACCAAGAGCCGTGAACGTATCGCGGGCGTCCAAGCGATTATTTTCGATCGAGGCAGCTGCAAGACCTCGACGCACCCACTCGCCGTCCCCTGATGCCGATATTTGTTTTCCAGCCCAGCCGATGTGGTTAAACAAGTGGTAGCTAATGACCCGGGAGGGTTCTGCCGCTAGATTTCTTATTGGTTCGCGCTCTTCGCTCGCGGCGCTAAGGTAAAGGACACACAATTCATCAGTCGTCTGGTGCAGTTCTTCCAAATCGGCCTTCGATCTTCGGTCTCGGTAGCCAAGCGGTGGTCGAGACTTGAGGACACCGATTAAACGCGCCGCATCGCTAAATTCAAGCTTTTGCATGTTCGCCTTCCACGGCCAATCTTAATCCAAGATACGCTCGGGTGTTCGCTATTGAAGACCAAGTTAGGTGAGGTAGTCCAGTCGAATCAGCAACTTAATTGGAGCGGGCGATGGGAATCGAACCCACGTCTAAAGCTTGGGAAGCTCTCATTCTACCATTGAACTACGCCCGCTCTGCGGAAACGATAGCATAGAGGTTTGGGGCGCGACAAGAAGCGTGAATTTTCGTGAGCGGTAATCGCACCTCGAAAATTTTGCTACGGCGCCGGCGTCGGATTTATTTGATTCAGCAATCCCGCCAAATCTTCAACCGCCTTCACTTGCCAATGATCGCCCACGCGCCGCATTTTCACGTGCACCAAAATTGGCTGAGCGCTGAGCGAACTTCCCACGTTGAAGGTCAGTTCAGCATTGTCATTCGTCACAGATTTGGATTGGATGCCTTGATACGTCAATTGCGAACTTGCGAGCGTGCGAAGCGCTGAGGAGAGAAACGCCGTCACGAATACCGAGGACTGATCGTTCTGATCGGTTTGCGATGGATCTGCGGGCAATGTTCCGCTGACCACCCACTGGTCCACGGATTGCGCGAGCGCCGGAAGATACGCGCTCTTCATTGTGCCGGCAAGAATTTGCGCTGCGGCGGTTTCGATCACGCCGGCGTTTTGTTGCTTCAGCCATCCGTTCACGCCCTGATCCGTCCAATCGCTGAGCACGCTGTTCACGTCCACATATTTGTCGAAGCTGGCCTGATCGTGCTGCAAGTAGGCGGCGCGCGCTTGATCGAGCGAATCGCCGGGATCGGGCCCGGCAAGAAATGGAATGATGATGACGGCCAATATAATTACAACGATCACAGCCGCTGTGGTGAGCCAAAGCCACAGAAAACTTTTGCGCTTCTGCAAAGGCGGCGGAGGAATCGACACATATTGTTGTGC
>DATBYL010000316.1:0-5328 GCA_036513735.1 Candidatus Acidiferrales bacterium | reverse complement strand
CCCGCCTCTGGAATTGCCGCGCCGAGTTCGGCATACGCCAGCGCGCCGAAAAGCGAAAGGACTGCCCCAACGATCCACGCGACGTAAACGATGCCGATGGATCCGCCGAGCGTGGCCATTTCCGCTGGCTTCAGGAAAATTCCTGTGCCGATCATGGTGCCGACGACGATCGCCGCGGAGGCCCATCCGCCCAGCCCGCGCACTAATTCCAACTTTGGTTTTGTTTCACTCATGCTCAGGTAGAAAAACCGTGCTCGGAAATTTTTGGCGCCGCCGGGCCAAGAAGACTCGCCAGCGATCCCGCCGCGAACGTCACCAGTGTGCCTATCAAAACGTACCATGTCCAAACGACATTCGTGCTCGTCACGATATAGAGCATCGCCAACATTCCGGCTACCATTCCGGTAATTGCGCCCATTGCATTGGCGCGCGCATTGTAAAAACTCAGAAGAAATAGTCCGAGCAAGCTTCCAAATGTGATGGACGCGATTTTTAGTCCTGCGGGCAGAAGCGGGCCCCAGTGCTGCATCCCCAAGACAAGAAGCGCAGCGCCCCACGCGAGCGTCATCCATCGCGAGAGTCTAAGAATTCGCGCGGGATCATTCGCGTTTGGATCCGCGGCCGTTCCGCGAAGCGTTTTGAAATCAATTACGCTCGAAGCCGCCAACGAATTCAGCGAGCCACTCGCATTCGACATTGCTACTGCGAAAATTGCGGCAAGCACGATTCCGCGGAGGCCAGTTGGCATCTGCGTGACAATGAATATTGGAAATACAGAATCGTAGCTTTGTCCGGCGGTCAGAGCGGGCGCGCCGTTGAACGCGTAAAGCATCACGCCGAGCACCAGGAATAGCGCGAATTGGAAAAGCACGATCACCGCGCTCGCAAGCAGCGCCAATTGCGCTTGGCGACGGGAGGATGCGGCCAACAGGCGCTGCACAATTGTTTGATCGGTGCCGTGGCTTGCCATCGTCAGAAAAGTTCCGCCAATTACTCCGGACCAGAATGTGTAAGTGTGCGCCGCCTCCGTGAAACTAAATCGAAAATCGAAGACGCGGAACTTATCGCCGTGTGTTGCCGCCACATTCGCAACGTGCTCCCATCCGCCAGGAATTCTGTGCAGGATTAGGAAAAACGCTGCCGCCGATCCGCCAAGATAAATAAATGTCTGAATCACGTCAGTCCAAATGACGGCCTTCATGCCGCCTTCCCACGTGTAAAAAAGTGTGAGAAGCAGAATCAGCACGACGGAAGTACTTTGTCCTGTGCCGAATGCGATTTGGACGACTGTGGCAATCGCCGCGATGCGCACGCCTTCGGCCAGCGCGCGCGTCACCAGAAAAGTAAGCGCAGCAGCCGATTTGGCTCGTGCGCCGAAGCGGCGCTCGATCAGTTGATATGCTGTGTAGAATTCGCCGCGAAAGAATCGCGGAATAAACAGGGCCGCGAGAATGATTCGGCCGACAACATATCCGAATACCAGTTGCAGGAAAGTGGAATTGCCGCCGTATGCCAGCGCGGGCGTGCCGATAATTGTGAGCGTGGAAGTTTCCGTGGCGACGATCGAAAGCGCCAGCGCCCACCATGGCGCGGTGCGTCCGCCCAGGAAATAATCTTTGATGTTGCGCTGTCCGCGGCGGAAGCGTGCGCCGAATATCGTAATCCCCGCCAGATAGATGGCGAGCACTGCGACATCGATTGTAGAAAGGCGCATCGCGCTCCACGAAAAACTGTGGCGCGATGATAGTGGCGCGCGGGAAACGGCGTCAAGCAATGCGTTTGCGCGCGAACGTATTTCGCACACAATCCTTCCTGAATCTTTCTTGCCGGGGAGAAACCTGCGATAATTCTGAGCACTCCGGATGCAAAGCGATTTCAAACGCAAATGAACTTCTATTTAGGATTCGACGGCGGCGGCACGAAAACGGAATGCATCGCTCTCGATGCCGAAGGACGCATCGCGGGCCACGGAAATTCCGGCCCGTCGAATCCGTTGCGCGTCGGATACGACGCTGCATGCGCGGCGCTTCAACTTGCAGCAGCCGCGGCGGTCACGTCCGCGAAATATTCCCCGGCAGACGTTCGCGGAATTTGCGCTGGACTCGCAGGCGCAGGCCGGCGAAATGTTGCCGAAGAAATGCGCCAGCGTCTTTCTCGCATTTGGCCCGGCGCTCCCATTCAAATTGTTACTGACGCTGAAGCCGCGCTTGAAACCGCGGTCGGCGCTGCGCCCGGCGTAGTTCTGATCGCCGGCACAGGATCGATTGCGCTCGGTCGCAACGCCAAAGGAGAACTTGCGCGCGCGGGCGGATACGGCCCGTGGATTGGCGACGCGGGCAGTGCGTACGACATTGGCCGTCACGCGGCGCTTGCTGTCGGCCGCGCACGTGATCTTGCCGCTCCCGCAACACTTCTCGCTGAAATGATTTTGACAGCGCTGGATTGCCGTACCTGGGACGATGTCGTTGAAAAAATTGCCGCGGGTCCGGGCTCTGTTTTTCCGAAGCTGGTGCCCGTGGTGATGCAAGCCGCCGAGGACGGAGATTCGGCCGCGCGCCACATCCTAACTCACGCTGCCCTCGATCTTGCGAACATCGCTCTCGCTGTCATAGGTCGCCTCAACATGAAAGATTCGGAATTTCGCGTGGCGCGAGTTGGCGGAGTTTTTGGCCGTAATTATATTCTCGACAGCCGTGTGGACGATTTGATCGCGCGCGTCGCTCCGGGCGCGCATGTTGGACTTCTTGAGAATCCGCCCGCGCTGGGCGCCGCGCGCGTCGCAATGCGGCTGGCACAAACGCAAGGGGCGACGCATGGCCGATCCATCTAAGCCGAATTCAGATTCGGGCTCGCCACAGAATTTCGCAAAGTCATTCGCTGAGGAAATTTCCGCCGCCGACGCAAACGCCCTACCAAATTTCCTCGATGATTCACGTCTCGACGACGAGCACCTATGCGTTCTCTTAGCGCGAAAGGATTTGCCGGGAACTTTTCTGGATGAATTGACGCGCCGCCGCGAATTGCTCCACAGCTATTCCGTGATTCGCGCGTTGTCATTTCATCCGAGCGTGCCACGCAAAGTTGCGCTGCGTCTTCTGCGTGAACTTCATTTGATGGACCTGATGAAACTTTCGCAGGCCGCCACCGCCGCGCCAGATTTGCAACGCAGCGCCGAAGAACATTTGATTGCGCGGCTTCCGCATGTAACCCTCGGACAGAAAATTGCGCTGGCACGCCAAGCGTCCGCCAGAATTCTTGCAGCACTAATTGTTGAGGGAAACGCGCAGGTCGTTGAGCCTGCCGTTGAAAATCCGCGGCTGACAGAAGCGCAAGTATTGAAATTGCTGGCGCGAGATAAGTTGCCGCTAGCGGTTGTTCCGGCGTTTTGTCGCAGCCGCCGTTGGACATCCGTGCCAAATGTGGCGCTCGCCCTACTGCGCTATCCGCACACCCCGCCTGAAGCTGCCGTGAAAATTCTTCCGCACATTGCGTCCGCGGATTTGCGAGCGCTCGCGCAAACAAAAACCATTTCGCAGACGATGCGGCGGCACATGCAGCGCGAACTCGCGCATCGCTCCAGTCTTTGAACTGTATTCAGTACTACCTGCGCGCCATTGGTTCAGGCGCGGGCGTGCCCAGCATTCGCAAATATGTCATCAGTTGCGCGCGGTGATGCACTTCATGCTCGTTGATTCCAAATAAAATTATCGCGACTTTTCGGCGGAATCCCAATCCTTCGTGGACGCGCTCGTCTTCCCATCGCTCCAGCGGGAAAGCGGCCACGGCCGCAAGTGTTTCCGCTTGCGTGGTTTCGAGCGACGCGATTTCTTCCGCAATTGTTCGTGGCGTACCGAGCACCGCGTTCAGTCCGCCCGGAATTCGCTTTTCGTAATATGAAAAGTCTCCGTTCAGCGCAACATTTCTCACGCCTTGCTCGGAAACCCACATGTGCCGCAACATTTCGCCGATGCTGAGCGCGCCGGGAACTGGACGCCAGGAAATCTGATCTTCGCGGAGGAGAGAAGTCACTTGGCGAGTGCGTCCGCGCAACGCTTCTTTTTGTTTTAGAAATAATTCTTGAATATTCATGGACGCATTATAACTCTGTAATTTATCCGCCGCGTCATCAATGTGAATTCGCCGTCACAATCACTTCGCGCGTCGGCGCATATTAGTTGACAGCCGATGCTTGCGCCGATAGCATCACTTTCGGAGGTAGTCATCGTGACGCCTCAATCCGGTGCATCCAGCACTCCGGGAGCGGAAAGGCGGAAGGAAACCCGCTATTCCTTCCAGGCAGAAATCGAAATCGAATGGGGCTCGTCCACCATCACGGGCCAGGCTCAGGACATCAGCATCGGCGGGATGTTTATTGTACCTTCCACTTCACTTTGGATCGGCGCGCGTTTCGCAGCGAATCTCCTCATCACTCCGCCCATCAAACTCGAGTGCACCGTGGTTCGCGCCGAGCCGGGACGCGGCATCGGTGTGAAAATGACTCTGATTAGCGATGGCGCCGCCGACCAAATACAGCAATTGCTCACCAATCTGGAAACGTCTAAGTGACACGATGTTTGAACTGCGGCGCCGATCGCACCGCCGACCAATGCCTGTCGTGCGGGTTGACATCCGCCGCGGCTGAACTCGTTCTTCGCCGCAGATTAATTATTCGCACCGCGTGGTTTCTGGTCGGCGCGCTCGTGTTTGTTTCGGCCAGCCAGGTTTTTCCTCCGCTCGATCTCGACCTGATGTTGATTTTCGTCGGCGTCGCGTTTTTTGTGGGACTCGGACTTGCCATTCTAATTGACCAGCGCGCCCGCCAGCGCGGCGATGTGGAAATATTAAAGCGGCTGTTCTTCGGACTGATTCCGCTTCCGTGGATCGTGGCGATCATGCTTCTCAGCAACGGAAAGTTTGATACTTCTCCTACTAAGCGAATTCCCGCTCACGTCGTGAGCCGCTTTAATATGCCGGGACTTTTGTTCAAGAGCCGACGTCTGGTTGTAACTTCATGGCGCGAAGGACATGACGTCGAGCGTTTGCCCGTTGGAACGTTTGATTTTGACCGCTTTCGTGTTGGCGACGATTTGCTTGTCGGCGAGCAGCCCGGTCTGCTCGGGATTCCCTGGGTTCTCGAACTGTATCGCGACGATTCGTCACCTCGCCACTAATTCGACGTCGCGCCACTAGCAGCGGTCGTTGCAAACACTTTTTCTCCGGGCGTGATAAATTTGTTGCATGCCGAAGCGAGTGGTTATTCTCGGCGGTGGTTTCGCGGGCATTCAGGCTGCGGTCGAACTTGATCGCGCGCTCGGCCGTTCCGGCGAA
>DATBYL010000315.1:0-8848 GCA_036513735.1 Candidatus Acidiferrales bacterium | reverse complement strand
GACGATCACTGGAATATCCTCGGCCGTCACGTTGAATCGATCCAGGAATTCCTGCGCGGATTTATCCGTATCCAAATCGATGTAGTTCACCGGATGTTCGTTCCTGGAAAGAAATTCTCGCAATCGAAGCGTGTCGGCGGAATGGCGCGAACCCAGCAAAACCAAATTGCTCTTGCCTTCATTCACCAGCGCCAGCCGCCGCAAAATAAAAGCGCGCATGAAAATTTCGCTTAGCTCAGCATCTTTCGCCACCAGTGTCCGCAACGCTTCACCCGGAAGTTCCAAGACTTCGCCGTCTTCGGTGAATCGTCCGCGCACAAGGCTTCGTCTTCCGGAAATCATCGGCATCTCGCCCGTGAACTCTCCGGGCCCGTGTGTCGCCACTAAACTTTCTCCGCCAATCGCCGGCTGCACAATTTCCATATTTCCAGAAAGCAAGACGAAGAACGGCACGCTCACATCGCCCGTCTCAAAAATAATTTCGCCCTTTTTCACCGCGCGTTGTCTGCTGCCCGCGCGAATGCGGTTGATCTGAGCGTCCGTCAGAATTGGAAAAGCTTGGGTGCGTGCGTCAAGTGCGCTGGGTAAGGATGGAGCAGCCATGCGTCCTCCGAAGGTAATCTGGAATGGCCCTGCTACAGCACGGCGGATTGACTCTCCGCCTCAAATTCATTATAAAACAGCCTCTGCTTCGGAGCTATTCCACTTGCACCGGAATTCGGTTCGCGGCATCCAATAATTCGGACATCGACATGGCAACTACTTTCGCAGCGCAACGGGCTCCATCCTTATTACAGAGGCTCGCCGACGCGCGCGCTCGCACCGACGAGCTGTTCCGCATCGTGAGACCTGAAGCGCTTTATGATCGCCCGATTCCCGAGCGCCATCGCCTAATTTTCTACACCGGCCACTTGGAAGCGTTTGACTGGAATTTGCTGGGCCGCCGCCATTTTAATTTGCCGTCATTTGATCCAACCTTCGATCAGCTTTTCGCATTTGGAATTGATCCGGTCGGCGGAGGCTTGCCGAAAGACGTTCCTGAAGACTGGCCCACTCGCGCAAAAGTTTCCGATTACAATCAGAAACTTCGCGGCGCTCTCGACGATCGCTTGTCCGCATCGTTCGATTCGCGCTCCGAAAATTCCGCGGAATCGCAGCAGCTTCTCGAAGTTGCCATCGAGCATCGCCTGATGCACGCCGAAACTCTTTCGTATCTGCTGCACCAATTGCCACTCGACCGGAAATTCCATCACGCGGATTCGCCCGCTCCTTCCGCGCCGCCAGCGCAACCGCACATGATTCGCATCTCCGCCGGAACTGCAACACTCGGATTGCGCGCACAAAAAAATTCCTTCGGCTGGGACAATGAATTCGACGAGCATCAAGTCACCGTCCCCGAATTTCGCATCGACGCCTACAAAGTCACCAACCGCGAATTCTTGAATTTCCATTCCAGCGGCGGATATCAAAATCGCTCGCTTTGGAATGACGCCGACTGGAACTGGCTCCAGTCCAGCGGCACATCGCATCCGTCCTTCTGGATTTTTCACGAAGGTAAACCATTTCTTCGCACCATGTTTGACGAAATTCCGCTCCCGCTCGACTGGCCCGTCTACGTCAGTCACGCCGAAGCGTCAGCCTACGCCCGCTGGAGCAAAAAAGAATTACCCAGCGAAGCCGAATGGCATCGCGCCGCGTACGGAATTCCGTCCGGCGCGCACAATTTGAAACATGAAGAGCGCGCATTCCCCTGGGGCGAAGAACTTCCCTCGGCGAACCGCGGCAATTTTGATTTTCAGAAATGGGATCCTGCACCAGTTGGCGTACATCCTGCGGGTGCAAGTGGATTCGGCGTCCACGGCCTTCTCGGCAACGGATGGGAATGGACGCGCACAATTTTCGCGCCCTTCTCCGGCTTCAAACCGTTTCCGTTCTATCCCGGATATTCCGCCGACTTTTTCGACGGTCATCATTTCGTCATGAAAGGCGGCTCATCCAGAACCGCCGCGTGCATGCTGCGCCGTTCGTTTCGCAATTGGTTCCAGCCGCATTATCCATACGTCTATACAGGCTTTCGCTGCATCGAATATTGACGCACCTTTTGCGCGCCAGAAACATCTTGTGAATATGTGTGGGGCAAATTAAATAATTCCGAGGCTCATGATGGCTCATGCGATTACTGAAATTATTTCTTTGCACCCCATTGCGAATTTTGCCGCCGATGTTCGCGCGGGACTAACTAAATCCGGCCAGAAAGAGCTCTCGTCCAACTATCTCTACGACGCGCTCGGATCCGCTCTTTTCAACGCCATCACCGAACTTCCCGAATACGGCCTGTTCCGCGCTGACGAACGCATCCTTCGCGAACACGCCGACGAAATTGTACATCCTCTATTCCGCGCGAAAGCGTCCACAAATATCCCGGAAAACGTGGTCGTCGCTGAACTCGGCAGCGGCAGCGGTAAAAAAACGCGCTGGATTCTCGAAGCTCTCGCGCGCCGTCAGCACACCACCTATTACCCGATTGAAATTTCGCCCGCCGCGCTCGCGCAATGCGTCAACGAACTCAGCCAACTCGACCGCATAAATGTAATTGGAATCGAACGGGATTATTTGGAAGGGCTAGCTCGCGTAACCGCGCAACGATCATCGAATGAGCGGCTGCTCGTAATGTTTCTCGGCAGCACTATCGGGAACTTTCATCGCGCCGACGCGGAACAATTTCTTTCCGATCTACGCCGCAAATTAATTCCGGGCGACGCCCTGCTCCTCGGCGTCGATCTCGTAAAGTCTCTCGACCTTATGATCCCTGCCTACGATGACGCCATGGGCGTAACCGCGGCCTTCAACCTGAATCTGCTAACGCGCATCAATCGCGAACTCGGCGCTAACTTCGATCTGAAAGAATTCCGCCACTGCGCTCGCTACAATCCCACCGAGCGCAGAATCGAAATGCATCTCGTCTCGCTGCGCGATCAAACCGTCACAATTCCAGCCGCGAATTGCGTCATCCAATTCGCTACTGGCGAAACTATTTTCACCGAAAGCTCCTACAAATATCGCCCTAGCGAAATCATTCAACTCGCCGAGCGCGCTGGCTTCCGCGCCCACGCCCAGTGGACCGACGCCGAATGGCCCTTCGCCGAAACCCTCCTAATCGCCGGCTGAGATCCAGTAGCACAGGCTTCAGCCTGTGTAAGCACACAAAATTCCAAATGCATTTTCAAATTAATAATCTGAGGGAAAAAGAGTAGGAACTATCGAACGTATCTCGTAGGAGTAGGTCCAACTTCCAGCCGGTGACGATCCCAAATCGCGCCTTCTCGGCTGTAATATGCCATTTCAAAATCCTGCGTCAGCTCCAAACAATCCGTCGGGCACGCATCTTCACAAAGTCCGCAAAACATGCAGCGCGAAGTGTCATAAGTAAATGTAGTCAAAACTTTTCGGCGCGTCGCATCGTCGCGTTGCCATCCAACAACAATTAAATTCTCAGGGCACGCCAGCGCGCAAAGATTGCAGGAAATACAGAGCGTTTCGCCGGTTTCCGGATTAATGTTCAGCCGGGGCGCGCCGCGATATCGTTCGGCCACCATCGGACGTTCCTGCGGATATTGTTCGGTGTAAATTTTCTTGGGATTTTGATAGCTGAACGTCAGCAACATTCCCTTGATAAAATCCACCATGAAAACCCGGCGCAGCAGCTCGTTCATAGAGCGTTAGTTTCTTTCGCCTGCGCAAGAATGTCAAGCGCGCTTGAAAGAATCGCGCGAATACACCGCATTGCCGCATTCCAACCGCATATTTTCATCGCGTGTAGTGGTAGAATTTGCGCATGGCTGCCACCACTCCTGAAAGTCGGCCACAACTCACCGTTCGCCCCGCGCGCGAAGATGACGCCGCGGTGATGCGCGAAATTTTCAATGAAGGCGTGCAGGATCACCTCATCGCGTTTGAAGAACACGCCCGCAGCACCGATCAGCAACAAGTTTTCATTGTGGAATCCATCATCGATGGACGCCGTCCGATTCTCGTTGCGGAATTGCGCGGATGGGTTCTGGGCTGGATCACGTTGATGCCCTACGATGTGCGTCCGCAACTCTCAGACATCGCCGAAGTTTTTCTTTGCGTGCGCCGATCATTTAGAAATTACGGAGTTGGCCGTCAACTGATGCAGGCCATCCAAGCCGAAGCCGCGAATTTGAAATATCGGAAATTAGTTGGCCGGGTGCTCGCGGAAAATGGGGACAGCCTGCGTCTCTGTCAGGTTTCCGGATGGCGGGAAGTTGGCCGCCACGTCGGACACGATCCATCCTTCGACGAGCGCCGCGATATCGTAGTCGTAGAATATTTAATCGGCGCCACCGAACCAAACTTCCACTAGCTTTTCAGCCAGAAGTTCCGAGTGACGCGCTGCTTTCTTCCAAAGCCCGCGTCCTGCTATGCTCCCTGCATGTCCGAATCCGATTTGAACTTCATGCGTTCCGCGCTGGAAGAAGCCCGCACAGCGGCGGAACGCGGCGAAGTTCCCATCGGCGCAATCCTGGTGCGCGAAGGAAAAATAATCGCGCGCGCATACAATCGCACTCTCACCGATAATGATCCAACCGCGCACGCGGAAATGGTAGCCATACGCGCCGCCGCGCAAATAATCGGAAATCACCGACTGAACGGAACTTCGCTCTACGTAACCGTCGAACCCTGCGCAATGTGCGCGGGCGCGCTAATTCAGGCGCGCGTCGCGCGATTAATTTACGGATGCGCCGAACAAAAAGGCGGCGCGGTTCGCACCTGTTTTCAGATTCTGGATCATCCCGCTGTAAATCATCGCGTAGAAGTTATTTCCGGCCTGCTTGCCGAAGAATGCGCGTCGGTGATGCAGGAATTTTTCGCGCAGCGCCGCTGAAGTGTGACTTCTACGAGATATCTCCGCTCCGCCGGATATTGCGCAATGCCAGCAGGACGCACAATACGCTTACCGAAATAAATACGACCAGGCACCAGCACCACGCCGGATAAAGTTGTGCGCGCGGCACAAATGAGGTAGTAAGAAAAAAAACAGGATTTGCGTATAGCGCAAATCTCGCCCAGTACGGAACTGAATATACAGAATCATCTCGCGTGCCGGTTGCCGCCACGATGTAAATAATCCATGGCACCACGGTAAGAACGATCACCGTCACGTAACTAACTGCGGTCGCGTGCACACTGCGTCGAAATGCGGAAGACCAGTACAGACCGATGGCGCTCATCGTTCCCAGGATGATTACCATCGTCAATGTGGTTATGAAAACTTCCCATATTCCAATACCGCCGAAAGCAAATGCGACCGTCAAGATGGGAAGTCCAGCAACCAGCAGAAGCAGCACGAATAACAGCGAAGCCGCAAATTTCCCCCACCAAATCTTTGCCGGCCCCAGAAGCGAAGTCAACAATCCAGCCAGCGTGCGCTGCTCTTTTTCGATTGTCAGCGCGCCAGCGCTAAAAATGGGCGCGAGTAGCAATAGCAGCCCGAGTTGCGTGTAGGCAGCCGCCAGGAATAATCCAACGCCCACTTGATAGCCTTGCGTCTCGGTTGAATTGTAAGAGATCACGTCGGAATATCCGCGCGGTTCGGTAATCATATAGTAGACCAGGCAAACGACGGCGCTCAGCGCGACGAGATAGAGCGACGGAAGAATCCATCCCCGCCGCTCTCGCATGCGCTGACGCAATTCTTTCTGGATCATCGGATTTCCGCTCAGGCTCATGGTTGCTTCGCTCCAAAAACCTGGCGGTAACGCCGCTCAAGACTCGGCGCCGGATGATCGAATCTGGTCACCACAACTCCAGCCATCACCAAAAATTGCAGAAGTTTTGCGGCCTCAATATTTGTGCCGTCGATTTCCACCAGCAGGCGCGATTGCGTTGCTTCCAGCACTCTGACGCCAGGCGCTTCATTGGCGCGCGCCGCGGCAAAGGTTGCGTCTCCCAGAAAATCGATTTCGTAGATTTGCATTTGCGATCCGGGACTTTGCAAAACAAGAACGCTTTGTCCTTGCGCGTCAGCGGCATTTTTCCCGGCCGTAATAAGAGCGACGCGATCGCAAATGTCCTCCAGGTCGCTCAAAATATACGAGGAAATGAAAATGGTTACGCCTTCAGCATTCAACTTTTTTAATTGCTCGCGCAAATCGATTCGCGCGATAGGGTCAAGTCCTGTGGCAGGCTCATCCAAAATTAAAAGTTTGGGATCGTGCAGCAACGTTTTTGCCAGCACCAGCCGCTGCTTCATGCCAAAAGAAAGTTCCTCTACGAAACTCTGCCCCCTTTGAGTCAGATTCGATCGCTCCAACGCTATTTCCACCGCGGCGCGTTGCTTATTTTTGGGCACGGCGAATGCCGCGGCGAAAAATTCCAGAAATTCGCGGACGCGCATGTCCTGATAAAGTCCGGGCTGGTCCGGCATGTACCCGACCACGCGCTTCACAGATTCCGGATCGCGCGCAACGTCAATTCCCGCAATGCTGGCGCTGCCTTCGCTCGAATGAATCAGCGTCGCCAGAATTTTCATCAGCGTGGATTTCCCTGCGCCGTTCGGTCCGATCAGGCCAAACAATTCGCCATCGGCCACGCTAAGGTTGAAGCCCGCAAGGGCCTCCGTGTCCTTGTACTTCTTCCGAATTTGTTCGACTTCTATCATTTAGTTCACTTCAATAAGTTCTGATCGAACAACACGATCACCAGCGCACCATGCGGCCGTTGCACAAAGGGAACATCGAGTTTTGCGTTGGACATCGGCGCATCCGCCCGACCGACGAACATTTGGGACGCCGTCGAGCCGCCTCGCGACGCCGTCATTTCCGCGACGGAGAACGGTCTCTCAGCCAGAGGCGGCGAAAAAGCTGTGAATCCTTGCGGGTTTTCCGCCGCCAGCCTTTTTCTTTCCTCCTCTGGAAGCACGATGTATTCCGCACGCGTTTTGTTCAGATCAATCTCCTCGCCCGGCGCAACGCGCGGTATCGAGTAACTGCGATTCGCTTTGTAATCCAGAAAGATGGCCTCGCTAAAACTCTGGCCCGTATCGTTTTTCAAATGCATCGGCGAAGACCAATGAACCGCGCCGGGAAAATCGCGAAAGTTGCTGGCGTGAAAATCTTGATAGGACCAGCGCAGCATCGGAAATTCCAATTGCTGCGGCGGCCCAAGTCGAAGCTGCCAACCGGACACCGCTCCGGCGTGATTCCCAAGCATTTCGCTGCCGATACTCGCGGCAGTTTCGCCGTAATTTCTGTCCCAGTCGGTTTGCAGGAATATGTCGTCATGAGTTACAGAAAGATTCACCGCGCGACGCTCCGGCGAGTAAACACGAAATCCATATTGTGCGAATGCCGTCGGACTTTGCGGATCCATCCAGTAGACGACAGTGTCATCCAGAGTGAAGTCGGTGGGACGCCGGACTGAATTGGCGAAATACAGTCCTCCGGCGAAGACCACCGATATCACGCAAGTCGTGATCCAGCCCCATTCCAATTTCTTCGCGCGATGCAGAACTAAAAAATTCAGCGGTCCCACCGCGACAACAAAAACGCTCAGCCAAATAATCAGCCATCGCAGATGCGGAAAAGTGAAGAACATTCCAACTCGATGCAAGAAATGACCGACGGTTCCTTCTGGCGCGCCAAACCATTTGGAATAATCGGCATCGTTCGATCGGACGCCCCACTCGATATTCTTGCCAAGCTGTTTGCTCTCCAAACTTACCAGTCGAAAGAGTCGCCCCATTCCAACATGAACGATGTCAGCGGAAGGCGCACCCTGCCGGTATGGCGCAAGAAAAGTTGCGTCGGCGATTTCTTTTTCCAGAAGGATCAGCGTGCCACCGCTGCGCACATATTTTTCAAATGCTTCGCGTTGGGCGGCGCTCAGTTGCGCAGTTGGTGCGGCGACGACCACAGAATCGGCGAGGTTATATTCCCACCAATGTTGAACAGGTTCCGGAAGCGAATCGACGATGCGCTCCGCTCTTACCCCACCTTCCATCGACTCCATGTTGGCATGAATCTGCGAGGACGCTCCGCTGCAGACTTGTGGATCGGCGCAATAAATGACCACAAGATTTTCGCCGCCGCGGAATTGAGAATCGAATTCGCGAGTTGCCTTGCCGATTTCCCGGCTAGAGCTGTCGAGAACATTTAGCTGGATGGCGAGACGTCCTTCGCCCGGCAGATCAACCGGCAGTTCGATATCCAGCGGCGCGTTTGCTGAAACTTGAATTCGTTTTGATATTCGATTCGGCAGCGGAATCAGCGGCGACTTCTCGATTTCCACCGGGTTGCCTTCACGCGCGGCAAATTGGAATTGCAGTTCCAGAGTCTGCGCTTGCGAAACCGCGGGAATGTGAACGCGAATCGGAGTGGGAAGAGCCGAACCGTACGTTTCGCTGGCGCCGAGGCCAACATGATCGATGCGAACGGAATCCTGCGCGTAAAGCGCGGCCGGCGCGAGCAGAATTAAAGCGCACAGTAAGTATTTCTTCATATGGTGGGCTGGGGAACCCGCAGAAATCATAGTACAAGAGACTCCGGCGCAAAGCGGAAAGTTCCCGCATGCGTTCAAACGATTACGAATTGTCGTGAAACTCGCGCGGCGGGATTTGAGTTATAGTCAGGTATTCCGTTTGGAGGAAGCGTGCATATCTTTTTAGGAATTATCGGAAGTTTTCTGCTGTTCGTTATTCTGTTGGACGTGTTTGAAACGATTATTTTGCCGCGCCGCATTACGCGGAAACTTCGCTTGGCACGGGGTTTTTACCGCGCCACTTGGCGGCCTTGGTCCGCGGTTGGCCGCATGATGCGCGCAACCAATC
>DATBYL010000314.1:0-3628 GCA_036513735.1 Candidatus Acidiferrales bacterium | reverse complement strand
TCAAAGCATTGCTGGAATTCGTGCAGGCCGTGGCAGTGGCGGATGGAGACTTCGGCGGATTGGACGGCGGCGCTCATCGTCGCGCCTTCTTTGCAACCAGCGTGCTGGATTGTTTTAACTTCGCGGCGTTCCAAAGAGCGTCGAGTTCTGTCGCGTTCAGATCGGCGAGTTTTTTCCCGGTAGAAGCTACGTCGGTTTCCATATCGCGGAAACGTTCGATGAATTTGCGATTCGCTTTTTTCAGCGCGATTTCGGGATCGAGTTTCAGGAAGCGCACGACATTTACTACGGAGAACAAAAGATCTCCAGCTTCGGATTCAATTTTGGCCTCATTTCCATTGGCGATTTCTGTTTCTAGTTCCTGAATTTCTTCGCGCAGTTTTTCCAGAACACCGGCTAGATTGGGCCAATCGAATCCTACTCGCGAGGCGCGGCGCGTCAATTGATAGGCTTCCATCACGGCTGGGAGAGTGCGCGGAATGCCACTGAGTAGAGATGCGGATTTTTCGTCGGACGCGTCGGCTTCGCTCAATCCGCGCGCGGCGCGATCCTGCCGGCGCTCTTCCGCTTTTAGTTGCTCCCAATTTTTTAGAACGTCTGCGGCGGAATCGGCTTTGTCCGTGCCGAAGACATGCGGATGGCGGCGCACCATTTTTGTGTGCACGCGCTCGATCACATCGCCGACATTGAAGCGTCCGGCCTGAGATGCGAGTTGGGAATGAAAAATAATTTGCAGCAGCAGATCGCCCAGCTCTTCCGCAAATTTATCGGGATCGCCGAATTCAAGCGCGTCTAGAACTTCGTAGGCTTCTTCAATTAAATATGTGCGTAGAGATTCGTGAGTCTGTTCGCGATCCCAAGGGCAACCGTTTGGAGCGAGAAGACGGATTTGCAACTCCACGAGGTCTTCAAATAGTTTGCCGAATCGGGGATTTGCGGACGCCTTTTTCGCAGGTTCCTTTTTTCCGCGTGACGACTTTGGACGCCGAGTTATTTTCTTCTTCAATTTCACGCTATTCCCTGCCCCACAAGAATTGAATAAATGAATCTAAGTCAGCGAAGCAGAATTGACAAGTGCGCGGCGCGAAGCCGTGATTCCGGTTGGTCGTCTTGTCCGCATCTGCGGCGGATGTTAAACTGATTTCTAATCATTTCGACGTACTTCGCAATCCTGAGGGACTCCTTTGACTGAGCCGAAACACGAAGAAACTTTTAAGGTTGTTGACCGCAGACTTTTTAGCGAGAGCGGCGAGCTGCGCAAAGACGTTGCCGAGCAAACTGAGCGGGAGCAAAACGCGGCGGACGCAGTTGCCGCGAAAACTCGCGCCGCACAGGCGGCTGCGCCTGCCGCGTCAAAATCTTCTGATGCGAGTGGTGCTGATTCACAAATGACGGCGAACGCTTCTTCCGCTGCGCCGACTTCCGCCGCGAATGACAAGCCCGCGAATCGTAGCTTTCAGATGTTGGTCGATTTTATTGCGCGGAATGCCGCGATGTTGCTTGGCGGATACACCGATCCGCGCACCGGTCAGCCGCTTTTAGATTTGGATGGCGCGCGAGAAGTGATCGACATGCTGGACGCGCTGCGTGAAACCACACGCGGAAATTTGGGCGCGGAAGATGATAAGTTGTTGCTGGACGTGATCGGCAGCCTGAAACTTTCGTTCATGGAAATTTCCAAGGCTGCTGCGGCTCAGGCACTGAAAGAAAAAACGCAGACGCATCCCTGATTTACACTTACTAACACCGAACCGTGCTACCCGAAAAATTCTCCGCCACAGATAAATTGCAGCTCACAGTGCTGGGCTCCGGCACGTCCATGGGAGTGCCGACGCTGGCGTGTCCCTGCCGTGTGTGCCATTCCGATGATCCCCACGACAATCGCACGCGTCCTTCGATTTTACTTTCGCGTGTTATCCATAACGTCGGGCACAATGTGGTGATCGATACGAGTCCGGATTTTCGCGAGCAAGCGTTGCGCGAAAATATTCAGCGGCTTGACGCCATAATTTTCACGCACGGGCACGCCGATCACATTCTGGGCTTCGACGATATTCGTCCTTTTAATATGCGGCAAAAAGAACATTTGCCGATTTACGCGGAGGAAGAAACGCTGGCAGTTTTGCGGCGCACGTTTGCATATGTATTCAACGGCGCTCCCACGCAAAGCACAATTCCGCAGGTCACGTTGCATCCGATTACCGGGCCATTTGAATTACTGGGCGCGAAAATAATTCCTGTGCCGCTGGATCACGGCGGTCTCCGCGTGCTGGGATTTCGCGTGGGCGATGCGGCCTATCTCACGGATTTTAGCCGGTTGCCTAAAGAATCGAAGGCGCTGCTTAGTGGGTTGGACGATTTGATTTTGGATGCGCTGCGCGATACGCCGCATCCGATGCATTTGACTGTGGAGCAGGCGTTGAAAATTGTGGGTGAATTGGCGCCGAAGCGCGCGTGGTTCACGCACATTTCGCACGATTTGGCGCACGAAGAAACGAATGCGCGTCTGCGCGCGGCGGGATTTCCGAATGTGCAGATGGCCTACGATGGATTGAAAATGGAGGTCGCGATCTAGTGGCGTTTCGTGTGGCGCATTCGGCGGCTGATTGGCGTTCTCTAGCGGAAAATTTCGCGGGGGAAAGTTCCGTTTCAGGGAATGGCGCGCAAGGAAGTGTCATATCCATTGGAAATTTTGACGGGTTGCACGTCGGGCATCAGAAAATAATTCGCGCGGTTGTTGCGGGCGCGCGTACGGAAAAAGCGATTGCGGCGATTATCACGTTTGATCCGCATCCGCTGAAAGTTTTGCGGCCGGACGCTGCGCCTCCTTTGATTATGACCATCGCGCAGCGCGTGGCGGGATTTGCAGAATGCGGGCTAGATGCTGCGCTGGTGATGCGTTTCGATCGCGCGCTGGCGGATCTTTCGGCGGAGGAGTTCGTGCGCAGCGTGTTGGTGGAGACGGTGCGGGCAAAAAGAATTTTGGTCGGCGCAAATTTCCGGTTCGGTTACAAGCAGGCTGGAAATGTGGAACTGCTGACGCAACTGGGAAAAGAATACGGGTTCGCGGTGGAAATTATGGCCGCGGCGGAAATTGCTGGATGTCCGGTATCGAGCACAGAAATCCGGCGGGCGGTAGCGGCGGGAAATGTTTCGGAAGCGGCGGAATTGCTGGGGCATCCATTTGCTTTGACGGGCGCCATTCAGCCGGGTGCGGGGAGGGGATCGAAAATTGTTTTCCCCACATTAAATCTTGCCGCGGAACAGGAACTGCTTCCGGCCCGCGGAGTTTATGCGACGGAGTGCGTTGTGGGCGGACGAAAATTCCGGTCGGTGACAAATGTGGGAGTGCGGCCAACTTTTGACGGGCACGGACTTTCCATCGAGAGCCACCTGTTCGATTTTTCCGAGCAGGTAACCACCGGGCCGCTGGAAGTTCGATTCTGGAAGCGTCTGCGCGAGGAGAAGAAGTTCGATGGTGCGGAAGCGCTGAAAACGCAGATCGCGCTGGATATTCTTGCTGCACAGCAGTTCTTCAAATGAATCGGACAATCTTACGATGTGAGATTTGCGGCCCGCAAGTGATTGAAACTGGGTCCGGGAACTCGCAACCGGCTATACCTTTTCT
>DATBYL010000313.1:0-22669 GCA_036513735.1 Candidatus Acidiferrales bacterium | reverse complement strand
TTGTCCATCAGTTACGCCTTTCGGCCTCACCTTAGGACCCGCCTAACCCTGAGCGGATTAACCTTCCTCAGGAAACCTTAGACTTTCGGCGACACGAGTTCTCATCGTGTTTATCGCTACTTATGCCGGCAGGGTCTCTTGCGTGACGTTGAGTAGTCCTCTCGGTCTACCTTCAGACTCCACACAATGCTCCCCTACCAAAGTACATCAACCGTGGTTGACATACATTTCGCAGCTTCGGTCGTAGACTTGAGCCCCGTTGGATTGTCGGTGCATGATCGCTTGACTAGTGAGCTGTTACGCTTTCTTTAAAGGATGGCTGCTTCTAAGCCAACCTCCTAGCTGTCTTAGCGATCACACTTCCTTTCCCACTTAGTCTACAGTTGGGGACCTTAGCTGGCGATCTGGGTTCTTTCCCTCTCGACCACGAAGCTTATCCCTCGTAGTCTCACTCCCGTGTTACTGTCCACGGCATTCGCAGTTTGATTGGAGTCGGTAAGCTTGATTGCTCCCTAGTCCATTCAGTGCTCTACCACCGTGGCAGACCACACGAGGCTGCCCCTAAAGGCATTTCGGGGAGAACGAGCAATTACGGAATTTGATTAGCCTTTCACCCCTACCCTCAGCTCATCGGAGCGATTTTCAACTCACACCCGTTCGGCCCTCCAGTCGCGGTTAAGCGACCTTCAGCCTGGCCAAGGGTAGATCATCCCGCTTCGCGTCTATTCCCACAGACTAGCGCCCTATTCGGACTCGCTTTCGCTACGGCTCGCTTGCGCTTAACCTCGCCTGGGAGAATAACTAGCCGGCTCATTAAGCAAGAGGCACGCCGTCAGACAGTGAATCTAGCCGAAGCCAGAAACATAGTCCTCCGACTGCTTGTAAGCATACGGTTTCAGGTTCTATTTCACTCCCCTCGCAGGGGTTCTTTTCGCCTTTCCCTCACGGTACTGGTTCACTATCGGTCGCCAGAGAGTATTTAGCCTTGGAGAGTGGTCTCCCCAGTTTCCCACCAGATTTCACGTGTCCGGTGGTACTCAGGATGCCGCTTCGAGTCCGGTAAGCTTTCGGTTACGTGGCTTTCACACTGTGTCGCTCCGCTTTCCAGCGGATTCACCTAGCCTCCGGATTGGTAACTCTACTCACGCGGTCCTACAACCCCCAGGTATAAATACCCGGGTTTGGGCTGTTCCGATTTCGCTCGCCGCTACTTTCGGAATCTCTGATAGATTTATTTTCCTCCAGGTACTGAGATGGTTCACTTCCCTGGGTTAGCTCATACCCGCCTATGTATTCAGCGGGCTGTCTCTGAGTGTTGCTCAGAGGGGTTTCCCCATTCGGAAATCCCCGGATCAATGCCTGCTTGCGGCTCCCCGGGGCTTATCGCAGCTAGCCACGTCCTTCATCGCCTTCTGGCGCCAAGGCATCCACCGTACGCCCTTAGTAGCTTAATCATAAAACTTACCCAGCGCGTCGCACCGGTCAACCCCAAATCCTTGTGAGAGGACTTGAACGCCTTCCGATTCTTCACCTAGATAAGCATCGCCTTCACAGTTCGTCCTACACATCTTTATATCCACAACAACTTCGCTCGGCTCGTGCAATATTTGCGGTTACGCAATACAAACCCCATTTTGTGCCCTATTTCAAGGATTGCTCCCTGAAACAAAACACAAAAAAGGCATCTGCATTACGCAATGCCTACCTATTCAGTTGTCAAAGATCGGTGCCTCAGGTTCACCTGAGCTTCCCACTCCCGGTGGGAAGAAGCCGCCAAAACTACGGCCGCAAAATAAAAAACCCGGCGTCGAGCGCCGGGCGTAACTCCGTTTCTTCGGAGTTTTGCGCGATGCTCGAAAAATTTCTATCCGGTATTCGTAGCTGACCTCACCGCGGGTTCTTGCAGGAATCCCGAAACTTCGGCAGCCCCTGACACGACAACCAATACTGCTACTGACACGTTCGCCCAGATGCTCTTGGGTGATTTCGGAGTATAGCAGATTAAAAGATTACGTCAAGTACAGTTTGGCAGGTTTCTTTCAACCCCTGTGCATAATCCGCAAGCCTGTGGATATTGAGCTCTTGCCCTCTGCCGCACGGCCTCAGTGCGCTTGAATCTTCATCATACGATCCAGTTCCGCGCGTGCTGCGAAATATTCAAGAGAATTTAGAACACCAGACGAAACTGCTTTTTGAAAAAGTGTTTTTGCATCGCCCGGCCGGTTGTGAATAAAAGCATCTTCCCCGATATAGAAATTAGCTTCGCACACCGATGATTTCCCCTCTAATTTCGCGGCTTTCAGAAGTTCTTCTGGTGTCATCTGTCCAGCAAACATCCGGACGACTGGTGTGGGCCACGGTGTGTCCCGCCGTTCCAGACTCAGCTTCAGTGCGTTAACATCAGCACCCGCTCCATTTCGAGCAGTCATCATGTAACACCAAATTACGGGGTACAAATCTGTCGGGGAAAGTGAAATTGCTTTGCGGCAGTCGAGGATGGCTAGATCAAATTTTCCTAGGTTGAAATATGTTGCGGCTCTCGCGTAATAGAGTTCCGCGGCATTCGGCATCATATCAACTGCGTGGGTCAGATCATCCAATGCCCTGGAATATTCTTTTTTCCCATTGTAGGCCAGCGCTCGATCGTGAAGGATGGCGGGAGAGTTGTGCTCCAAGGGTAGATCCGTAGTCCAGTCCTGAATCGCTTTGTCGTACTCACCATATATCAGGTAGGTCCCCGCGCGATTCGTAAGCGGCTCTGCGTAGTCCGGTTTAAGCGATATTGCCTTGTCGAAATCCCGAATCGCTTTTTCCTCGTCTCCTTTTTCCGAGTACACCAACCCTCTGTTGTTATAAGAATGGGCGTTGCCAGGTTCCAATCGAATCGCCTCATCGTAATCTTGAAGCGCATGCGCATAATCACCCAACATATCGTATGCAATCCCGCGACTGTTGAAGGCCTCCACGTGTGGTTCCACTGAAATCGATTGGTTGAGATCCTCTAGAGCCATCTGAGATTTTTTCAAATTGATATAGGCCACTCCGCGCGCGGAATATACGGCCGCCACATCATGAGTGGAGAGTTTCCCTGAATTCAGTGCCGCCGTACACGACCGAATGGCTTGGTTCGGATTCTCGTCTGCGAGGCTTGTACATTCCTGAGCCTGAATCATCCACGTCGCTGAGCAACTGTTTGCGAAGGCGGCAACAATGCAAACTGCGAACAAGAAGCAGATGCTGAAGATCGATAGAGGAACTTTAAGTTCGCGTCTTTCCAACACGCACACTCCGCGCCATCTCGCCTAATTTTTTCACGCGAGGTGACGAAATCGGAGTCTTACCCTATTGATATCGACGGTCAGAGTCAATCCGCTTTCTGTAATCAAGCGCCCTTGTGCTTGAAATACTCCACCTGCCTCAATCGCTTCTGCGCTTCAGCGCGCGTCTTGTATCCGCTCCCAAGATTTTTTCCTTTTTCTGAAACTACTTTGTATCCCTTTTTGTCTTTTTTAATCATGATTAAACCTCCCACGTAAAATTCCATTTTCAAATTTGCCCTCGCCCAATAAATATCGCAACAATTCGCCGCCAACAATCCATGCCCACCTGTACTTAAGGACAGGTCAATCCTGTAGTACAGCTGTCCGCGCGTTCCATTGCCAACAAAACTCTACATAGGTAGATTTCATTTATGGCGACACGATTTGGTACTTCCGAACAAATGCACAGTTCAAAACAAATGCGCACCTCCAAACAAACTCTCGCGCTGCTCAACGCGCTGGTCGCGAAGCCGACGCAGTGGCATTACGGCTACGCGCTCAGCCGAGAAACCGAACTCATGTCCGGCACGCTCTATCCGATCTTGATGCGTCTGGAAGAGCGCGGCTGGCTCGAAACCCAATGGGAAACTTCCGAAGCTCTTCCGGAAGACCGCGCTGGCCGCCCACCGCGACACATGTATCGGCTAACCGCCGGCGGACGCGCCTGGGCCACCGAGGCTCTCGCCGCCGCACGCGGCGCCAGTAAATCAAAATCCGCGCGCGCCACGCTAAAGCCCGCCCGTCAACATACGCGCATCCTGCTGGGCGACCCAGAATTGGAGCGCGCCTAACCGTGTTCCCAATCAAACCCATGCGCGAAATAAATAATTTGGATCAGCGAGCAAACAATTCGCGTCAGCAAAGCGCGTCGCAGAAATTTATCGCAATCGCATTCAGCAAAATAGTTTCGCTCTGGCCCGCCGACTCGCGTGACTGGGCGCTAGCCATGCAAGCAGAACTCCCACAAATGGAATCCACTCAACAGAGTCTTAGCTGGCTCGCAGGAGGAATCATGTCACTCGGCAAAGCGTGGTGGAATGGTGCAACCTCTTCCGACAATAAAAAGGATCTGGCTCCGGTGAAAAAACCGGGCATCCTCGCGGCCTTAGTCACCGTAGCCGCTCTCGCCATACTTCTGATTCCCAGCGCGAATCAAGGATTGCGCGCTGTTGTCACAAGCTGGCAGCCGAATCATGAGGCGGCACAGCGCGGTCAGCTCCTTAGGATTGCGCGCGAAGCGGAATTGCGCGGCGACGCCAAGACAGTTGCGTTCGTTGCCATGCGAGTAGACTCACTTCCCGATTCGGTTTCCTTATCAAACAAAGCTGTCTCCATGGATCCGTCCCTCACTTGGATTCTTTCGCAAGGATTTTACCGGACATCCTGGATCCCCGGAGCGCGCGGTTGGTCCGCGAAACTGGAAGCTTGGGACCCGGGTAATGCTGTCGCATTTCTAGTCAGAGCTCAAGAGCGCGTAGCCGAACTGAATCCTGATCTAAATCCCATTACCCAATCTCCGCGCGAGCAAATCGAAAATGATCCGCGGTGGCTCGACGACGGTCGCAAAGCTTTGGAATCCCCTCGATTCGATTCGTATCGCAATCGCCGCCTCGCACTGGATAGAGACGTATTGCGGTCACTTGGAACCACTGATCCTGAAATAGTTGGTTCAGACGGATTGCGCGCAGGTTGGATCAGCACATGGCCGGTGCAGAAGTATTCTAGTCAATTATTGAAAGACGCCAAGGCAGCTTCTGAACGCGGCGACAAACAAACTGCTAAACGCGATGCCTGGGTCGTGGCGCATTTCGGAGAAATTATGCGCGCCCACGGCGAATCCGAAGTTGACCGCCGCTCGGGAATCAGCTTCATGCGCTCCGGATATGCGGTGCTCCAACCTCTCTTGGCCGCCGAAGGACGGACCGACGAAGCTGCAATGGTGGCCGAAGAACTCGAAGCCATCCGCCCCGGAGCTCCCGGCGCAGGAGCCTTCACTATTTGGACAGATTCCTTCATGTCGCGGATAAAAGTTACGGGCATTGAGATGCATTTAAGCGCAGCTTTCGCAATTCTGTTTTCATCTGCGCTTTTGCTGGCTGGCATCTGGCTACTCGGCGCGGCATACTCCGAAGATTTCCGTTCCGGTGGGTTCTATCGGGCATCTTGCCGCATCGCTCGCCATGCGCCAACCGGTTTGTTGGCGTCCCTCGCGCTGCTCGCGGCAACCTACTCTCCCGTGGCTGACGCCGTAACCGAGTACCTCAATAAGCCAATCTCCAATGCCACCACGGAAAACCTCGCGGGAATGTACTTTTCCGTTTCCTGGCCAGTGCAGTTTCTCAAATATTCAAATCTCGCGCCGTATCACCCGATGTTTTGGATGATTGTGATGGCTCTCGGCGCGCTTACCATCTTGACGATCATCGGACGCAACCTGCTCAATCGCACGATGCGCCTGAAGACTGCCTAGGTGAACGACGAATCTCACAGGTTTCAGGAGCCTTCATGAATTCCTTTTTTCGCGACCTCCGCTACGCCTTCCGCATGCTCCTGCGGAATCGCAGCCTCACAGCAATCGTCGCGCTCTCACTTGGTCTCGGCATCGGACTGAATACCGCCGTCTTCAGTTTTGTCGACGCGGTTCTACTGCATCCATTCCCATATTCGCAGCCCGAAAAACTTGTCTTCATCTGGGGCACAAAAAATCTCGACGTGCGCCGCGGACTTTCCGGCGAAACACTCGATCGATGGCAATCGCAAAGCGCTACTCTTGAAAAAATTAGTCCCTTCCAACTAAATCTTTCATCCGTCTCGCTCGATTCCGGCGGCGCGGACACATTGCAAGCCGCTTATGTCGGTACCGAAATTTTCTCAGTCCTCGGCGCGCATCCGATAATCGGCCGCACCTTCTCAAACGCAGAAGAAGAAACTGGCGCAGATAAATCCGTAATACTTTCCTACGGCCTGTGGCAATCCCGTTTCGGAGGAGATAAAAATATCATCGGCACTACCGCTCGCCTCAGCGGCGAACCTTACACAGTGCTCGGCGTCATGCCGCAAGCTTTCTTCTTCCCCGATCAAGACGCTCAACTTTGGATTCCACTCACCAAGCGCAGCGGCTTTTACAATCAAGTTCACGGACTCGGCCGCCTGCGTCCAAATGCAACTCTTCCGCAAGCGCAAGCCGAACTCGATACTTTTGTAAGAAATAATGCGCAGGAAAATGGCGACAAGTCGACTCAGTCCACCGCCGGCGTCTTCCGCCTCTACGATATCGTCGTCGGCAAATATCAACTCGCTCTCTGGACTCTTCTCGGTGCCGTCACTCTGCTCGTCCTTCTAGCCTGCGCCAACGTAGCCAATCTTCTTCTCGCCCGTGGAGTCGCCCGCGAAAAAGAACTAGCAGTCCGCGCCGCGCTCGGCGCAGGACGCGCCGGAATTTTTCGCCAGCTACTTACCGAAAGTTTAGTGCTCGCGCTCTTCGCGAATTGCGTCGGATTGCTCGCCGGTTTCTGGGCCATCCGCTTCCTACGCATCTTTCATTTGTCGGGCGTCACCGGACTCGATCGCGCCGCAATGAATTATCGCGTCCTGCTGTTCTCTCTAGCCCTCTCGCTCCTCGCCGGACTAATTTCAGGAATCATGCCCGCGTGGAAAGCATCCAGCAAAGATTTGCACGCCTCCCTTCAACAAGGCAGCGCAGGCACCACTGGACGCAAGCACGGCCAACTCCGCAATCTCCTCGTCTCACTCGAAGTTGCTTTCGCAATCGTTCTGCTCGTCAGCGCCGGCCTGCTCGTAAATAGTTTTGAACGCATCGTCCACGCCAGCTGGGGATTTAACAGCGAACAGTTGCTCCTCGTTCAACTGCATCTGCCTCAGACTTGGAAGAAAAGTTCCAGCCCGGTCACGGAATTCGCCGAATCGGTTCTGCTGCGTCTGAAAACAATGCCCGGCGTCAGCTCAGCGGCAATGGCCGGCGGCGTTCCCATTCGCTACAGCTACCGGGGCCTTCCGCTTGTCGTGGACGGAAAGCGCGTCGGCTCTGATTTCAATCCCGCCATGACGGCGGTCAGTCATGACTATTTCCGTGCGATGGGAATTCCCCTGCTCAGGGGACGCGAGTTCACCATTCAAGATGACGCGCAATCGAAAAGAGTTGTTGTCATCAGCCGGGCGCTCGCCGAAAAAATTTGGCAAGGCCAGGATCCAATCGGAAAAAGTTTGGTTACTCTCCGCCTGAAACAGGAATTGATCGAAAAATTCAAAGGCCACCCTTCCGGTCCGGCCGCTGCTGCCATGGTCAGTCAGCCGTCGTCGTGGGAATCCGATGGCGGTCCACTCGAAGTCATCGGAGAAGTCGGCGACGTTCGCATGTTCGGTCTGGAAGAAGAAGCTGCCCCCGCTCTTTACGAAGACTACCGGCAGGTCACGCTCGAAAGCCGTTTTATGCCGCGCCAGTATTTCATCATCCGCACCACCGGCGACTCCAACTCTGTTGTGTCGGAAGCGAAGACGGTCATTCAATCCATTCAGCCCGCCGTCGTCTTTGAAGATTTCGTTCCCATGCAGGATCTTGTAAGCAAATCCGTCGGCGGCCGCGGCTCCAACAAACTCCTCCTCGTAATTTCAATTCTCTTCGGCTCGCTCTCCCTATTTCTCGCCGCAGCAGGAATCTACGGCGTCGTTTCACATTCAATCGTCCAGCGCACGCGCGAAATCGGAATCCGCATGGCGCTCGGCGCCGACGCGCGCGATATCGTCCGTCTTGTAATGACGCAAGGAATGCGCCCGGTCCTCTGGGGAGCCAGTCTCGGCCTCGTAGCCTGCTGGGCAATCACCCGATTCTTCAAAGCTCTAATGTTCGGCATCACGCCCACCGACCCGCTAACTTTTTCTATCGTCAGCGCGCTCCTATTGCTCGTCTCTCTCTGCGCCTGCCTAATCCCATCCATCCGCACCATGAACACAAATCCCGTCGAAGCCCTCCGCCACGAGTGACAGCGTCTTCGTCGAATCCTTTCTCAGCGCCCTTTGCGTCTCTGCGTTGAGAGCCTCTGTCTTTTTTCATTCGAATGACTCTTCGAACTCTTCCGCCATTAGATATATTTAGTACTAAGTACTAAAGTTTACTTGACTCATACATGTCAACCGCGCTACCCTAAACCGCAGACTAGGAAAATCCGCTCCTATCATCATTTCAAGAACGGATCTCCCCGCTCCTGCTTGCCCTGACGCAGTAAGGGCCGAACTCAAGACTCTATTGTTGGGATCGCATAACGCTGCCGTCGAGGGCGGCACGTTTTGCCGGGTGCGTAACAACATGAAAGCGCGGGACTTACACCCAGATTTGAAATAAGTCCTTTAGAATTATATTCTTAGCATGATTCGCGCCCGTAAGTCCTTTGTTTTTATATTCATGACAAAAACAGGGGTAATTATCCCTTGACATCAAGTAAGCTCTCTGATACGATTTAACCACTGGAGAGCAGCGATGAAAGTTAAACAGAGCATCCCAAAGCACCTGCGATTCACCATCCGAGATTTTAACACCATGTTCCCGAATGACGAATCCTGCCTAGAACACCTGAAAGAACAACGCTTTCCGGGCGGCGTGACTCATTGCGATACTTGCGAGCAAGAGCGGAAGTTCTACCGCGTTGCTGGACGGCCAGCGTATGCGTGCGCTCATTGCGGCAAAATGATTTCACCGATGGAAGGAACTATCTTCCACAAGTCCAGCACTCCGCTTAAGACTTGGTTCTACGCGATGTACTTGATGTCCTCAACCCGTTGCGGGATTTCAGCGAAACAGATTCAGCGCGAAACCGGAGTGACCTACAAGACCGCATGGCGCATGTTCAAGCAGATTCGCTCCTTGCTTTCTGACGGTGATCTGCAACTGGAGGGGCCAACGGTTGAGGTAGACGAAAGTTTTTTCGGCGGCGTACAAAAGTGGGGACGCGGACGTGAGATGGCTCCGAAAGTTCCTGTTATCGGCATCGTGCAACGTGGCGGAAAAGTCTTGGCGCGTGTCATTCCTGCCGTGACCAAAAAAGAATTGCTGGGCGCGATTCGCAAGCACGTCAAACCCGGAAGCGTGATTTACACTGACGAACTTGGAATCTACAAAGGCATTCCGAAGCTACATACTCGGAACGGACGGCCAGCACGGTACAAGCACTTCGCCGTGAAGCACCGGACTCACTACGTCAAGAACGGGCACATTCATACTCAAGCCGTAGAGGGATTGTGGAGCCTAATCAAGCGGGGAATCGGCGGCGTGTATCACAGCGTTTCGCCCGCGTACTTGCAAACTTATTTGAACGAATACACTTTCCGGTATAATCGGCGGCACAACGGAAACCTACAGTTCAAGAGTGTTTTGGAGAGAGCTTGTGAGCGGGTGGCGTAGCAGCCCGCTTTAATAGGCTAAAAAATGCGTCCTTCGTCACGGGACGCATTTTCTTTTTCGTTTCCTTACGCGGTGTCATTTTTTGCGGTCGCGTCATATTCCCATGAACGCATACGGAGAAACGAAAGTCAAGGCTGCTTTGGCGCGCTTTCAGGTTCCAGCTTTGAAAAAACTATCTGGTCTTTGATTAAATCATAGAATCCCTCACTAGGCGCAAACCCTTGTAGATGTCTGGCGATAAAATATCCGCACAAGTCTGCTAGTTGTAGGCCGATTGAATCTTTGGAGTTGCCGAAATACATCGCATCGTGAAGCTGCCACGGCCCTTTTTCAAATTCATTGCTCATAAAACGCGCAGTAGGTGGCCGGAGTTGCTTTCTGAACCGTCGAAACGAATTTCTAAGTTGGTTTTTAAGTTTTCCGTCCTGATAATCGTCAACAATCAATAATCCTAATTGGAGCACATACGCATTATCGTTCATTGTTGGCTGTTGCCTGAGCCACTGATCTATCCCGCTCATGCATGAGCGGAAGCAACAGTCAACGGGATCAGCAGAGCCATAAAACTGTTCGGCTAACTTAGCCTTGTCAACCGCTCCGTAGACAATCGGAACGGAATATTTAGATATGACAGTCAGAAGCGCCTTGATAACGGTAAAACGCTTTTCTTGCTCCATCCCCTCAAATATCCCTTTCCCCCAGTACAAATCGAATGCATGAAACTCCTCAAAACTATCCATTTTTTCCCACGGAATGATAGCTTCCACGGCAGCACTCATGAGGATTTCAAGGATGGTAAATTGAAGATCTGCAATGATAACCGCAGTCATCATTTGGAATGGACTTGTTTTGTTTCCTGTGCCCGAATCGTCTAAGTAAGCCAGATACACAAATGCCCTCCGCTCTGATTTGTCGGAAGGTAAAGATACACCTCTCTCTGTCTCGCTGTCATGGATTGCTCTTCGCACCGAGGACATTTTCCCCTTCTTTCCTCGGTAAGCAGCCTGCCTGTCACTTCGTCAGTTTACCACGTTACTTGACGACAGGGGATACTTACCAAAACAGGGGAGGGGGAGGGACTCTGGCCGCTAGCCATACACAACCAGTCACTCGCCACTGTACTAAGCCCTTTGTTTTGATACGGATGCTAAACGGGTCTCCACTAACCCCCTTTATATTCACACTGATGCTCGCGACAGGGGTAGGGTATCCCCGGAGCCTCCATTTTCTAATTTACTTGAAGGGAGGCCGCAGTTACGATTCCCATCCATGCGAGCAAATTATTTTAGCAATGCACGAGCGGTACTGATCGCCGCGCTAGTTTTCACAATCTCAATCGCTTTTCTGATCGCGCCGCGCACCAGCCGTGCTGATGAAACTTACGCCGTAATTATTCAACGCGGCGTCGCAATAAAAATGCGCGATGGCGTCATGCTTCACGCAGACGTCTATCGTCCGAAGGCCGACGGAAAATTTCCCGTGATCCTCACGCGAACTCCGTACGATAAAAATCGAGAGCTCGACACTTGCATGCGCGTCGCTGCTTCCGGATATGTTTGTGTCGCGCAGGATGTGCGCGGACGTTTCTCCTCGGAAGGCGAATGGTATCCGTTCAAGCATGAATCGGAAGATGGATACGACACCATCGAATGGCTCGCGCACCAGCCGTGGTCAACCGGAGTGATTGGAATGTGGGGCTCGTCTTATGTTGGCGCGACTCAAATGCTTGCGGCGATTGCGAAGCCTCCGCACCTCGCTGGAATTTTCCCGATCGTTACCGCTTCGGACTATCACGAAAATTGGGCGTATCAGGGCGGTGCGTTCGAGCAATGGTTCAACGAGTCGTGGACCACTCGCCTCGCGAAAGACACGATGGACCGGAATCTGGACAGCATTCAAAAATCGCTCGAGTGGGCCAACACTTTGCCGCTCAGCAATTATCCAATTTTCAAAACCGAAGGCGTCGCAAATCCGGCGCCGTATTTTCAGGATTGGCTAGCGCATCCGAATTACGATGACTATTGGAAGCAGTGGTCCATCGAAGCGGACTACAGCCGCATTCAAGTTCCCGCGCTGCACATCGGCGCGTGGTATGACATTTTCTTGCAGGGCACTTTGCGAAATTACAGGGGAATCAAAGCCGGATCAGGAATGGAATTTGCGCGCAATCAACAAAGACTGTTAGTTGAAATCGGCGGCCACGCCGGCGGTGGACAGAAAATTGGCGACGTGGATTTCGGCCCGAACGCTGATTACGACACAACCGGCTTGATGATTCGCTGGTACGATTTTCTTTTCAAGAACATCAACAATGGAATGGAAAAAGAAAAGTCCGTGCGCGTTTTCACCATGGGCACAAATGAGTGGCGCGATTTTGACGCATGGCCTCCGCCCGACGCGCAAACGCAAGAAATGTTTTTGCATTCCGCCGGCAAAGCAAATGGTTCCGATGGCGTCGGTTCGGTCAGCATCTCCGCACCGGGCCCGAATGAAACTGCGGATAGTTATGCATATGATCCCGGAAATCCCGTGCCCACGCGCGGCGGTCCGCTCTGTTGCGCGCAAGATTTAATTTTGCCGGGACCAAAGGATCAAACCAGCATCGAAACGCGGCACGACATTTTAATTTATTCCACAGAACCGCTTGCGCAAGATCTTGACGTCACCGGCCCAGTCACCGTTGAACTCTTCGTGAAGTCCTCCGCAGTCGACACCGATTTCACCGCGAAATTAGTGGACGTTCATCCTGATGGTTACGCGCAAAATATTACCGAAGGAATTTTGCGCATGCGGTATCTCGATTCACGCGAGAAGCCCGGCAAAATTACTCCCGGACAAATTTACAAAATCACCGTGGATCTTGTGGCCACGAGCAACGTATTTCTCGCCGGCCATCGTTTGCGATTGGAAGTTTCCAGCAGCAATTATCCGCGCTTCGATCGCAATCTAAATACCGGCGATCCTGGTATCGCGCACGCCTCCGCAAAAGTTGTAGCCACAAATACAATTCTGCATGACGCCGCGCATCCTTCGACGTTAGTGATCAGCGTTTTACCGGCCACAAACGCGCACTAGTGATTCGAGCTAGTGATTAATGTGCGCGCCTTGCGTCGGGTCGAAAAATTCTTCGTCGCCATCCGCTGCTTTCGATAGCGGCATCGGTTTTCTTCCCGCTTGCAGATGATCGAAATTCATCGCAGCGTTCATCACCAACATAAACATGCCGTGCGTTTCCTGTCGCCACATCGGATTGATGGCGAAGAAAACCACATGACCTTTTCCAACCGGAACGTCAACAACCGCGGGAGTTTCCGCCAGTTCGCCGCCGCCCGCTAATTCTCCGCTGATAAATAAATCACGTTCGGGCGCGAATCGCACGATCACTCGCGGCCACATCGATTCCGGCGGAATTGATGCGGAAGAATACATGCGCACATCGGGATCAATATAAAGTTCGCGTTCACGTGGAGTTCGCGTCGGCTGTCTCGGTTCTGGCGCCGAATATAATCGTCCTTGCACAACATCCGGATCAGTCGGCGTTCCGCGTCCACTTGGTCTGCCCGCCGCCGCGCCGCCCACAGCTCCGCCTCCCGGAGCTCCACCGCCTCCTCCACCAAGTCCAAGTGAAACTCGCAGCACTGGCGCTTGATTAAAATAAACGCCGAGCGTTTCGTCGTAACCGTACGCGATCGGACTGGTGCGATCCTCCACGTTGGACATGTAAATCGATCCGCGCGCTTGAAGTTGCGGAGTTGCCGCAATGGAAATTCCATTCGTCATTCCCAAATCGATTGGTAACTGCGTGACGGACGTTATCGGAATAAAAAGTCCGCCATCATCAATAAACTTTTTCAAATGCGCAAGACCCATAAATCCCATGCCTCCGCGAATGTCGTCGGTCTGATCTGGCTGTCCATCGGCGGTTGCGAGATTCGGGGTTAGTTCGGTGCGCTTCCACGGAATTGGTCCGCCGAAATCGCCGCCATCGGGCGTTTCAAGTTTCGGAACGCCATTGATCATCGTGGAAAGGCCGCCAGCGCCCGGCGGATAAAGAATCACATCGAATTTATCGCGCAAATTTTCAATCTTGCCGAGCGATTGATCGGAAATGTAAACGTAAGGAACTTTCATTTCGTCGAGCGCCAGCCGATACCAGCCTTCATTCTGCGTATTGACCCAAGTGTGCACGACAGCGATGCGTGGCACAGCAAGTTCGTGGCGCGCGACGCTGGGATCCGCGACGACACCTTTCACGCGAATGCCAAGATCCTTCGCGGCTGATTCCAATTGCGAATTTGTATCGCCGGGATTTCCTTCGGCGGGAATAATAAATGTGCCGGGATTATATTTTGCGCCGTCAGCATCGAATCCTGCTTCGGCCGCAAACATTTTTACATTCTTCAAACGGAATCGCAGAGTGGCAAGCACTGGTTCGGCATTCGCATTAATTAAATAAAAGCGCGCGGCGCTTGCGTTGAAACTGCCTGTGGCTTTCGCTTCGCCGTGAATTAAAGTCATCGGCGATTGCAATATGGAAGGATCGGTCACGCGAATCGTCGCAACATTTCGCAGAGGCCCAAGCGTCCATCCAGTGTCGTCGTATGGGCGCGGATCGCTCACGTTGAAATATTGCGTGTCGAGCAACATATCCGCCATGCGGCTGTAGGGCTGATCCATGCGGATGATGTAACTGCCCGCCGGAATTTTCACATTCACAGTTGTTGCAAGAGCCGGAGTTGCGCCTGCACTCGCGCCGGTCGAACGTGGCGCCGCATCTCCACCAGACGCCGGAGTCGACGCGCCCGCTCCTCGCCCTGCTCCTGCACCCGCTGCTGGCGCGGGTTTTTGCTGCGTCACCGTGATTTCCTGATTCGACGTGTGAACTTCACATCCCTGCGCCTGCAATAAATTTGCAAGCTGCGCTGCGAGCGCTGGACGTTTGCCGTCATTTGTAATTACCCACGCCGCAGGCCCTTCGGTTCGTGCCTTCGCTACGCTGCGTTTGCTCTTCAGATAAAAATTGGAAAGAAATTCCTGCGCGTGATCGGCGGTGTAGGACATCGAAAATAAAATTCCGCTTTCCTGCATGTTCACATTATTTCGCTGCGACCATTTCACGCGCGGCAACGGCGGATTCGGTCGGAACCATTCGCGGGTAGTTTGATTCGCGGGCACGGAGCGCATGCGCGTATCCGCGCCGCCATTTCCAAAAGTTTCATAGAAGCGGCCGATGGCGTTGTGTCCCGTTGCGGCGTAGAGCATGTAGTTGGAAGCCCAGCCGTCGTAAAAATCGTGCGTCCAAACTCCGGGAACTCCGCGCTCGGTCAGCTGTTCGATATCGTAGTAAGCCATTTTCTGCCACTCGCTCACTACGATCGGATCGAGCCACGCGTTGTACGGACCAGTTCCCGTCATCACGTAGAGAAATGGTTCCGATTCGTGCAGGTCGTGCATCACGGTGGCGTGCCATTCCAGAAAACTTTTCATTTGCACTTTGGAAAGTTGAAGAGCTTGCGCGATACCGTCGCGATTATTGTCATGCGCGACGTAGTGACCCCAATACAGCAAATTCATTTGCGGTTGATCCGGATGCGCCAGATGATAGTTGTATGTGTCCACCATGCGGTCGCGTCCATCGACTTCCAGCACCGGAGTAATCAGCACAATTATATTTTTGCGAATATTTTGAATGAATGGCGTATCTTCCACTGCGAGGCGATACGCTAATTCCATCAACATTTCAGGTGATCCGGTTTCCGGCGAATGAATCGCGCCCGACGCCCAGTAAATTGGCTTGCCGGTCGCAATTAGTTTTTGAGCGTCCGCATCGGTTAGACGGCGCGGATCGGCGAGCTTCGCGGTAATTTCTTTCAAGTGATCGAGCTGCGCCATATTGGCGTCGTCGGTGACGGCGATCATTTTGAAATCGCGGCCCTCTTCGCTCTTTCCAACGGTCCAAATTTTCACGCGCGTCGGTGCAGCGGCAGCCAGCGCTTCGTAATAGCGATACAAATCCTTCGTGTAGGTCAGATGATTTTCCGCGCCCGCGATGTAACCGAGAATTTTTTCCGGCGTCGGCACGGTCGCTGAGGACGGAAGGTGGTCCACAAGCTCGGTGGAAAATTCCGGATCCGTCGTGAACTGTTTAATTTTCGCAGTGTAGCCCGCATCAATTGCCGGCGCGGCTGCGGCAGTTTTTTTCGCATCCGTGGAATCGTCCGCTGCACGGACGTCGACGGGCGCGGTCCATAGCAGGAGCGCCACGCTGAGTATTACGAGGGCTGGTTTTTCAAGCACGGTAAGCCGCGATCGATTCGTGCGAAATATTGAACAGTTCACTTTCATGACGTTCCTCCAAAAAAACAATTCGATTACGGCAGCTCAGCGGCGCAGATTATTCGCGAAAATGAAAATCCTGCTTGGCAAAGCCGACAATGCCTTGAGACGATGCGGTTTGTCCAGAAGTATTCAGGAATTTATTGAAGCGTAGCGCTCTGGGAAAGCTTAGCGTGCTGGGAACAATTGGTTTTTGTGCTCGATACCCAAATAGTTTAGAAAAGAGCGAAGGAGCTCGCGCTTCAGTGACAGGTCATCCTTTGGAATCACGGCTTGCCAATTCTTCATATCGTGATCGACTAGAATCAGTTCTATCAGTGTGCTGCTCAGCATCATAAGAGCAAAATATATCGCCAACTTCGGATCCGGATGCTTCACCTCTTTGCGATGCTGCAGGAACAACTCCACCACGTACTGCAACGTGCGCATCTCCAGTGTGGTGACTTTCTTATAAAACAACGTGTGATCGCGCCCCTGCACGAACTGCCGAAGCGCGCGTAACAGTCTGGCGTTGGCGCGGTAACTGACGATCATGCTGCTGATGAGCTGCTCGGCAAACACGGCCAATGGAATCTGGCGCGCCATGTCGGGCGTGAAGGAAATGCGCAACCTCTCGTCCTGACGTTCAAGGATGCCGATGATCACCGTCTCCAGTAGCGCGTCCTTGTCAGGAAAACGGCGATAGAGAGCACCGGGCGTCAGTCCCGCGTGCTGCGCGATGCGCGGAATCGTCGTGCCCTCTACTCCGTGTTGTCCCAGCACTTCCGCCGCTGCCTTCAAGAGTTTGCGCGTTGATTCGCGGCTGCGAGCCTGTTGGGGGGCGAGTGTTTTCTTGGTCATGACGCTCCTTTATACCAGACCTGTAAAATTATGCTTGACATGAATGTAAATGTAAATATACATTTACATATTGAGATGCGTAATCACGTGCCCGGCAGGCGTTTTCCGGGCTTTGCCCGGGGGTAAAAGAAATCGAGGAGATTCTTATGGCCACTGCAACAGTTCCCAACGCGTCTGCTCCCACTGAAGCGAATTCCGCTGCAACTCTGCCCGTTGCACCCGTCGAGCATCCACTGCGCAATGCGAACTATCGCCTGTGGCTGACCGGCGGCACGATTTCTTTGCTGGGCGATCAGTTTTATTTTGTTGCTTTGCCCTGGCTTGTGTTGCAGCAGACAGGTTCTGCAGTGGCGATGGGCTCAATCATGATGGCAGGCGCTATTCCGCGCGCTCTGCTGATGCTGATGGGAGGCGCCGTCAGCGATCGTCTGTCCGTACGCAAAATTATGATTTCCACGGCGACGGCGCGCACGATTTGCGTCACGGTGATCGGTGTCCTGGTTTGGCTGCGCGTCTTGCGGATCTGGGAGCTATATGTTCTGGCGGTCTCTTTTGGTGTGGCCGATGCTTTTGCCGCTCCTGCACAATCGGCCTACATGCCCTCGCTGCTGAAGCGCGAACAACTGGTTGCGGCATCGTCGGTGAGCCAGAGCACGGCGCAGATGACCACCATGCTTGGTCCAGTTCCGGCCGGATTTGTGATCCAAGCTCTGGGCGTGGCCTGGGCGTTCTTCCTGGATGCGATCAGTTTCTTGTTCATTATCGGCGCGCTGTGGAAGCTGCCGGACCCGCCGAAATCGCAGACTGCGCGGAAACCGATGTTGCACTCGATCAAAGAAGGAATCATCTACGTTGGAAAAGATGTGCCGCTGCGCTCGCTGATGTTGTTGGTGATGATCTTGAACTTTTGCGTTGCCGGGCCAGTTCCGATTGGTTTGGCGTATTTGACCAAGACGAAATTCGGTTCGCCTGCCGACTACGGCATTGTGATTTCGGCAATTGCCGCGGGAAGTTTGCTGGGCGCACTACTGGCCGGTGTTTGGAAGATTCGCCGCCGCGGCATGATGATTCTTCTGGTGTCGTTGGCGTTGGGCGTCTGCCTGGGATCGATCGGCCTGCTGGGGAAAGTGTGGAGCATCGCCGGCGTTCTGCTGATCATGGGCGGGGCGGCGGGAACGGTCAACGTGCATATTGGCGCGTGGGCTATGCAGCGGATCGACGTCGCGGTACGCGGACGAGTTGCGAGCGTGCTCATGCTGGGTTCCGTCGGAATAACGCCCATTTCCCTTGTGGTTGCAGGATTTTTGGTCGCGTTGAGTTTGAAGTTGATGTTTTTGCTCGCTGGCGGACTGATGGTGTTGACTGCTGCAGGAGCTGCGCTTCAGAAGTCGGTGCGTGAGATTGAGTGAGCGGCCGACGTAAGTCGACTGAGTGGCATGTCGCTCCGACGGGCTCGCGGAAGAAAAAGGCTTTGTCTATGCAACCGTGACAGTTTTTCCGGTGTTTTTGCGCAATGCGAAGTGGCGGGCGAACTAGCCCAAAAGGAGGATTTATGCGCATAAGCATTTACACGCGAGTTTGTTTGACGTTGATCGTAGTGTTGCTCGTATGGCTGGCGATTCGGCCGTACACGAGCGTTGCGACAGCTCAGGCTTACAGTCCGGTGCAGTACAAGCTCATCGTCGCACAGTCGGAGGATCAGCTTAACACGTTGGGAAAAGACGGATGGATTCTGGTGACGTGCCCGTGGGGGACGAACGGATGCGTGCTCAGGCGGTAATTCAGACGATAGAGGTTCGGGACTGAAAGCAAGAAAAGTCGTAAGTTGAAAGCCGGGAGTGGAAAATCGAATACTCCCGCGCGTACGGGCGACGTGTGTGGGCGCGGGCCGCGCGGATCACGCGCAACTTGGAAACTGAGCCGCTAACATTTTCGTGAATACGCTTATGCTGCTGAATCTTTCGGCTGGCAAATAAATGCAGTCAGAAGTCCGAGCAGCAAGCACTGCACGCCTTCACCAATAATCCAGTGAAAGGCGAGCCTGTGAGGCATTGGAGTGGTGACGTATTCAAACAACGAAGCGGGAACAGTGCTCACCAGCGCCAACAAAATTCCGAAACGAATGCCCTGGCCAACGGGACTCTTGCGTTCGGCGCCGCGCTGATAAATCAGCACCGCGCCCAGAACAAAAATGAAGGTGCCGACGAACAGGATCCATCTGCGCTGCGCCATTCCGTCATCCGTGCGCCACAACTCCGCAGTGTCCGCGTAGGAATTCATCAAAATTACTCCGTGCAGCAAATAGTTGGTGGCCATTTGCAGAACAAATCCTGCCGCTGTCGCGATGGCTGTTTTTTTCATGTCCATTGGCGTCACCTCCACCTCTTGGAGGCGGAGACTAGCATTCAGAAACGTGAAATGCGAATGTTTTTTGGGGAGGCAACAAATGCGGCGTGAAAACGCTCTACGGATTTGTGACCTGCGGGGAAATGCTGGTCAGCCGAATCTGTTGAAGCTCTCTGCTCCACGCTTCGTGCACAGGTGATTCGGCGTAGCGGTCCGCGGCGGCGCGATCGAAAAATTCAATTACGATTACGGCGTCAAAATCGCGCGGTTCCATGCGCGCCGCTTTCAGCCAAACATTCTTCACTCCGGGAATTTTCGCAGCCATTTGTTTCACACCGTCGATTACGTGTTGTCCTTGCTCGTCGGTCACGCCAGGATTGAATTTAATGATGGAAATTTGCAGCACCGTTTTCGGCTGACCGAAATGCGCCTGCGCCGCAGTATATCCCGCAGAAAAAAGCGTTGCCGCCGCGAAAACAATCATTCCAATGCGAAATTTGCGATTCATCGTTGTCACCTCGAAAGCTCATGCAATTGATTTCAAGTTTTACATTCTATCGAATCAAGCGAGGCAGGTCACTTCTTACTGGCGATTTCTTCATGGCCCAAAAAAACAGGCCCGTGAGGAAATTTCCTCACGGGCCTGAATGTTATTTCGTTGCGTAAGTTCTTAGAACGGTTCGCCTTTCAGCGGCGGCATCACCGGAGTGATCTGTCCCCATCCATTCTTCTTGGACGTCTCCATATCATCCATCAGACGTTTCGGCAGAGTGGCATTCACGTGCGGACGGCCCGCCTGATTTGCGAGCACCCATCCAACGGCGGAAACAGTTTTCGAGACGATCTCGATTTCCTTGTAATCAATTTTCTCGGGCGTGTCCGTCGGACGGTGATAATCCACATGCAATCCGATGGTGAAGAACGCTATTGGAATTCCCATGCGCGCGAAATTGTAGTGGTCGCTGCGGAAGAAAATTCCCTGGCCTCTGCCGAGCGGGTTATCCGGCGTAATGCCCGGCCCGATGTTGTCATGTTTCGCGTCGGGATTCAGGGTGTCGTAAAAATCATCCAGCCCCAATTTCTGATAGTTGTTGTTCACCGTCTCGAGCGTTTTCTCCAAGTCATCGCTGCTTACTTTTGGACCGACGACCATCACGTCTCCGTGCTTCACGAGCCTGTGCGACGTATCGTTATCCACGGAGTTCGGATTCTGCGACCGGCCGATCATATCGATGTTTAAATCAGCGACAACTTTTGTCAGATCGATGAATGGGAATTCGTTGAAATATTGTGAACCCCACAGACCTTTTTCCTCACCCGCATTCCACAGGAAAATAATGCTGCGCTTGGGACGAATGCCTTTCGCCGCGCCTTCCGCGTATGCACGTGCGATGCCCAGCAATCCTGTTGAACCGGAACCGTCATCGTCGGCGCCGTTGTTAACGTTATGTCCGTCGGGCAATGGTTGTGACAAGCCGATGTGATCCAAGTGCGCGCTGATTACGACGAACTCATTCTTCAGCACCGGATCGCTGCCTTCCAGCATGCCCACAACATTTTCGGCGTGATTTTCTTCTTCATGCACGGCGAGTTTGATGTTAATTTTTTTCGCATCGGTCAACGCGAATGAATCGAGTTTTGCGTTTGAGCCGGTGGCGTAAAACACTTGCTGAGCGCTCAACTTTTCGCCGTTGAAAATCGCGTTGGTCATGGTCAGCCCGGCGGTGATTGCCGGAACTGTTGGGCAGGCTGGCGGCAGCGCAAATTTCGTTACCTGATACGCCGGACCGTTTATCGCTGGTCCGCGTCCGCCGCCTCCGCCACCACGTCCGCCAAATCCACCGTTCGGATTTGCCATCGCGGCGAGTACTTGAAAGTTCGCAACGGTGACGACCGCGACCGCGCCATTTTTCGCCGCAGCTTGTTCGGGATTCAGATAATCCGTGCAAGCCTGCAACGGAGCAGGTGCTCCTGCCGCTGGCGCCGCGCCCCGGCCTCCTCCCGCTGCCGCCGCAAGTTGCGCGACAAGTTCGGAAGGCACTCCCGCTACGACAACAATTTTTCCTTTCACGTCCAGGCCGGCGTAAGGATCCGCGCCGCCCTTCATTACATATCCGTTTCCGGCAAACACCATGCTGCCGTTAACGTCAAACGCATGAACTGGCGGTGCGCCGCGTCCTCCGGCAGCCGCCGTCCAATCTTTTCCAAATTCCAAATCAGCAGCAGCTCCGCCACCGGCAGCTCCACCGCGCGCACCACCACCGCCTCCGGCGCCTGCTCCGCCACCTGCGCCACGGCCCGCGCCGCGTCCGCCACCCCCGCCACCACCAGTAACGGAAGCTTTGCTATCTTCCGCCACGATGGAACGGCTGATCAATTCAAACGGCTGGAAATATGGTTGCAGCGGACCATTCGTTCCGGTCGTGCTGCCCATTGGCTTCAGCTTCCATTCGGCAAGATGACTCGCGATGTAAAGCGCAGCGGTGTCATATCCACGCGAAGGAAGATTCCTGCCTTCGAGCTGATCGGAGGCGAGGAAGTAATCATAAATTTTCATTTCCTCTTCGTTGATCGCATCGGAATTGCCGTACGCGCCCACTCCGGTCTTAGTTGCTTTTGATTGTGACGCGGCGGGCTTGGCGGACGCGATGGTGAATAGCATCGCCAAGGAAATCACAGCTAACAACGAACCACTAATCCAACTTTTTCTAAAGTTTTTACGCATAGCCCCTCGGTTGCTCCTGTCTTGTAAAACGCGACATCTTAACCCGAATTCGCCGAATGCGAGTGCGAATTTACTTGATGGCATGTCGAAAGAATTCGGACTTGAGAGATGCTGAGCTTATGGACGGCTGCGGCGCGCGCAAGGTTTCGCGGCCTATTTTCCGCGAAGCTAGGACGAGCTTCCGCGGATAAGGCCTATCGGATCAGGAGCGGCCGCGCCTTTGATTCCGACCGGTCCGGCCTTCTGCGCTTCTTCGGGATCCGTCTGAACTTCGCCGGGAGCCAGAAATAAATTTTCTTCCAGTCCGTGCTGCTTCGTATACATCTCAAAATATCGGCCGCGCGATGCGTAAAGAGTTTTGTGAGTTCCGCGCTCGGTAATCAGGCCGGCTTCGACCACAAGAATTTGATCCGCGCGGCGAATCGTGGAAAGCCTGTGAGCGATTACGAAAGTGGTGCGGCCCTTCATCAAGTAAGCGAGGCCTTCCTGGATGAGAGCTTCGGATTCGGAATCGAGGCTTGAAGTGGCTTCGTCCAAAATTAAAATGCGGGGATCGGCCAGCAGGGCGCGAGCAATTGACACGCGCTGCTTCTGTCCGCCGGAAAGTTTCACGCCGCGCTCGCCGACAATCGTGTCATATTTATTTTCCAAATGCTCCGCGAACTCATCCACGCGCGCGATTCGGCA
>DATBYL010000312.1:0-13422 GCA_036513735.1 Candidatus Acidiferrales bacterium | reverse complement strand
CTAACGGATGGGAAATTCCGCAAAGTGAAGATTGAAATTCCGGGACACAAGGAACTGGAGATTCATTCGCGTAAAGGATATTACGCGGTCGCCCCGAGCGCGGGGGTGAGCGTCAGTCCGACGGGGAATTGAAGCGGCGTTATTGATCGTCGGTGGTCTTCGCGTAGTAGCCCTTGCGAGTAAGAGCTTTGTCGTCTTTGTTGGCGACGTCCACTCTTAATTTCCGGTAGGTGCCGTCGAGTTTCGTGTTGGTCGGATAGTATCCCAGCGAATATTCGGTCCGCAATTCTTCAGAAATCTCGTCGAAAGCCTTCAGCAAATCCTTGCTGTTATGTACGTCAATCGACCGGCCGCCGGTTTCTTCGGCGAGCTTTTTTGCCGCACTGAAATTAGCGCCGCCAAATCTGCGGTCGTAAACGACGAGCATGTGAATCACGGTGTCGGCGCGCTGCGCAGCTTCGACGGCTTCGTTAAGGCTTATTTTGCTGCCGTTGTCGTCGGCATCGGTCAGGATGATGAGAGCTTTGCGCCCGGCCTCAGAGGCCATCTTATCGTGGCAGGCGAGATAAACAGCGTCATAGAAATTTGTGCCGCCCGAGCCGCTGGTTGGAAAAGGTCCCGCGGTAGTCATGCCGGTGCTGCTCGGTGCATTGATTCTGGCACGGCGAATGGCGCGATTCAGTTCTGAAAGGTCGCCCGTCCAGTCGGCGAGGAGGTCCACGTCGAGGTCAAACGTGATGACCATGGCTTCGTCTTTTTTCTGCATCACTCGCTGAAGAAACTGGGTGGCAGCCTGTTGTTCGGCGCCAATCATTTCGGCTTCGCTGCCGCTGGTGTCAATCAAAAGGCCCATGGTCAGGGGCAGAGTTCTTTCTTTTGCAAAGAAAGCCACCTTTTGCTCGACATTGTCCTCATATATCTTGAAGTCGTTCTGTTCCAGGTTGGAAACGATGGCCTTGTGATTATCGCGTACCGTAGCGTAAAGGCTGACGAGGGAAACGCCGACCTTAATCGCCTGATCTTGCGGGGATGCGTGAACGCCCGCGGCAACCGGCCGCGATGTTGGAAGAATGGCCAAGCTGGCGCAGATCACGATCACCGCGAACAAAACAGCCGTGGAACGAAAGTGCATAGTATAATTCTCCCTAGATTATCTCCGTAGGCTTTGGATGCACATGAGCCAAAAGGAGATGCGCGAGCATCATACGGTGAGCGGACCCCAATGAAAAGTCTACGCCAAACTCTGGCTCTGGCAATAGTGATTGCACTCTCGCTGCCGCTTTCCGGGCTGGCGCAACAAGTTCCTCCGCCACCTCCGCCGACTCAGCCTGGGCAACTGGCGCCGCCTGCCGCACAGACGCCGCAAACGCAGGCACAGCAACAATCCCAAGCACAACCGCAGCAACAAAAGCCGCCGTCGATCGTATCGCGTTCGGAAGAAGTATTAGTGCCTGTTACGGTGAAATCTCAAAACGGAGACATGGTTACTTCGCTGCGGAAAGAGGACTTCCGCATTCTGGAAGATGGCGTCGAGCAGAGAATCACGAATTTAAAGTCAGACCCCGTTCCGATATCCGCTGTTATTCTGCTGGACGATTCTTTGAAGAAGAAGCCGCAGGATGAATTACAGGCGAGTATTCGCGCTATCGCCGGCGGTTTTGGAGTGAAGGATGAAGCGGCGATTTTCCGGTTCGATCAATTTCCGCAGCAACTGACGGATTTCATTTCCGATCCGGATGAGTTGCTGACGCAATTGGGCCGCGTTCAAATATCCGGCGGGGAAGTGGCCAAGCAGGACAATTCCCAGTTGGCACCGCCCCCCACGATCGGGGCGCCGAGCGGCCCCGGGCTGCCTGCAAATCCTCCAGTGCAATTGTTTGGAGGGAACGGAATCAAGAGCATTAATGACGCCGTGTATGCGGCGGCGCAACTGCTGCGCACGCGACCGCATGACAACCGCAAGATTATTTTCCTGGTTTCCGATGGAGTGGATTCACGCGGAAGCAAATACAGCCTGGAAGACACCGTTAGAATGGCGCAGCAGGCCGAAGCCGCGGTGTATTCGATTGGTGTGGGGGTACCGGTAGCGGACAAGTTCCACACCGTGCTAAGGACGTTTGCCGCGCAGACAGGCGGCGACATTTTTTTTGCGTCCAGCAGCGCGGATCTGGAAAGATTTTATTCACGGATTGCGGATCAAGCGCGTAACCAGTACACGCTTTCCTATTCGCCCGATCACAAGGACCGCGTGGTTACGTATCACAGAATTGAAGTGCGCGTGAAGTTGCAGAATTTGACCGTGGAAGCGCGCCAAGGATATTTCTCCGCGCCTACACCCTAAAATTTTCCGCGGAATTTTTCTTGACTTCCGTTTTCGCGGCCCGTATAGATGAATGTGGGCACGCGCTCTATTTTGTGCGGAGCGCGAGAATGCCCCGGAGGAGAGTCGTTCGGTTGTAGTTTTTGCGCGAAGTAAATTTGGAAGTAAATTTTAGAAAAGGGGCGCGATTCGCGATTGCGATTCGCGCCTTTTGCTTTTGTGGTTGGCGAAAGGAGTAGTGGCTAACTTTCGGATGGAATTAATTGTTGCTCGAACGCCGGGCAAATCGGGCGGAAAGCGCAATTGCGGCATTTGAAAAGACCGGGGTCGGGTGAGAATTCTCCGGCGCGGATGTTTGCCGCGGTTTCCAGAATTGCCTGACGAGTTTTCTTCAGATCTTTTTCTTCGCGCGAAGTTTCTACGCGGGAATTGTCCGCGAGATAGTGGAACACTAATCGCGCGGGACTAAATTCCAGAATTTCGGTTGCGGCCAGAGCGTAGATGCTGAGTTGAAAATCTTTCTTGGCGTCTTCGGCTGTGCGCGGGCGGCCGGTTTTGTAGTCCACAATTTCGCGTTCGCCTTCGCCGAAGCGATTGATCTGGTCCATGCGGCCGGTGACGACGATGTTATCTTCCATCGGCAATTCAAAAGTTTTTTCCTGCGCTTCAATTTCCTGCGGCGCGGCGATCATACCGGAATGGAAAATGCGGAGCTGGTCGATGCCGTCCTGCTTGTAGCCCTCTTGCTGATAATCGTCCTCGAATCCGGCGGGCGTCCATTCGCGCTCGAAAATCGTGATCACTTCTTCAAACGCAACAGTGCGTCCTTTGCGGACTTCGGCGAGAAAATGTTTGATGGTGGAGTGCATCACGCTGCCGAAGCTCATGGCGGCGTGCGGGCCGGAACGCAATTTCCAAAGTGTGCTGAACAAATATTTCTGCGGACAGGTTTTGTAGGTGTCGATGGCGGAAGCGCTGAGTTGAAGCGGCTCTGGCACAGGTGGATGAAATTCACGGGCCCAGCGCGCGATCTCGGAAAATACTTTTGCGTTGGCTTTGCTCGCGCCGAACAATTCTGACTGAGCTTCGGCGGACGATACTTCCGAATCGCTGAGTGGCTGGGGGGGCGCGTCGGATTCCGGCGGTGGAGCGAGACGCTCGATGTCTCGTCGCGTGAGCGCAGCGTTTTCGATGATGTCGTCGAGAAAAGTGGATGGCTTGTTGCGCTTGCTATCGACGACAGCAGTGAGAGTCAAGCGTTCGCGCGCGCGTGTGAGGGCTACATAAAAAAGCCGGCGCTCTTCCTGGATGTGAAAATCACCGCGCGGGCGTGCTTCCTTCATCAAGTCATCTGGAAATTCCAGGACGGGCTTCTTCGAGTAAATCGGGAATGCGCCGCGCGTTAGGCGCAAAATAAAAACGTGATCGAACTCGAGGCCTTTTGCCGCGTGGACGGTCATCAATTGGACGGCATCTTTGCCCATTTCTTCGGTCAGGGAAATTTGTCCGCCGGCTTGCTGGAAGAGATCGAGGTACTCGACAAATTCTGCCAAGCGCTTGGTTTCACTTTTCGGTTCCCATTCGCGGATGAACTGCGAGAGGCGTTCGTGATAGACGCGAAAATCCGGTCCGGCCTGAACGCCAAGATCAAGTTCGCCGGCGAGTTCGGCGAACAATTCCGCGGCGGAAAGTTTTCGCGAGCGCTTGCGCATTCGCGTGACAAAATCCACGAGATCGGACGGGCGTGCGTGCTCGCTCAGTCCCTGAGCAAGCGCGGCGTCAGTTGTGGTGGCGACGAGCGCATCCCACAGCGCGTTGCCGTGAGTTTTTGCCGCGCGCTCGGCGAGACGAACTAGATCGGCGGGGGTGAAATTCCATCCGGGCATGGCGAGAACGCGTGCGGCGGCGACGTCATCGGAAGGCGCGGCGATCAGGCGTAGATAGGCGATTAAATCGCGCGCCAAAGTATTTTCCAATATGGAAAGATTGCGAATCACGAAAGGAATTCGGCGCTTGCTCAGTTCCTGCACCAGCAAATTGCGATGTGTGTGAGAGCGGTACAGCACCGCGAAACTGCGCCACTCCGCCTTCGCGGCATGAAGGCGCGCGATTTCACCGGCGACCCAGCGCGCTTCTTGCGCGGCGCTGACGAGTTCGACGACGCGTACTTTTTCTCCAAGAGGTTTCGAGGCGGTGAGATTTTTCTTTGGAAAGAGATCCGATTTTTCGTTGAGTGAAATTACTTGGTTCGCTACGCGCAGAACTCGTTCTGTCGAGCGGTAATTTTGTGTGAGCGCAAGCGCAGGTTGATGCGCGGCTGATTTTTTCTCTGTGCCTGCAAACTTCTGAATGAAAATTTGGAAGCTGCCGAAGGATGCGCCGCGGAAACGGTAGATGGCTTGGTCGTCGTCACCGACGGCGACGATATTTCTGTGTCCTTCAGCGAGCCGCCAGAGCAATTCCAGCTGCGCGATATTTGTGTCTTGAAATTCGTCGACCAAAATGTAGCGAAAACGTTCGCGAAGTTTTGCTGCGAATTCCGGGTCAGCATCAATTTGGCGGACGGTATCCAGAATCATGGAGCCGAATGTGAGCAAGCGGCCTTCGCGCAATAATTGTTCGCTGGCGCGATAGGCGCGGGCGATTTCCTGTTGGCGTGCGGCTTCTTCGGCCAGCAGATGCGCGGCGTCGGGCTCCAATGTTGAGCCCGGAGCCAGCGCGCGGCGAGCCTGGACGCTCAATCCATCCGCATAGGACTGATAAACATCCGGCGTGACGAGTTCATCCTGGCAGCGGGAAAAAAACTTTACGAAATCGCCGAGAAATTGTCCGGGCTCGGAGAGACGCCGGAAACGATCGAGTTGCAGTAGGCGCAAATTTCGGCGCAGAAGAATCCAATGATCCACTTGATCGAGAACGCGCGTGGCGGGTTCGAGTTCAGAAAGAATTGTGGCGCAGAATGCGTGAAAAGTGCTGAGCTGAACTTTCTGTCCGCGCTCGCCGACGGTCTGCGAAACGCGCCACTTCATTTCGCCCGCGGCTTTTTCTGTGAACGTCAGGCCGAGAATTTGTTCGCCCGCTAAATCTGGCTGCGTTTCCAGCAGATAGCGAATGCGCTCGGTGATCACGCGAGTTTTGCCGGTGCCCGCGCCTGCGATCACCAGCAGCGGGCCTTCGTCGTGCAGCACGGCCGCGCGCTGCTGCGCGTTCAGAAAATCGGGAACACGCGCGCCGTCGGTGACGTCAATCAACTTTGGCATACGATGCATAGTAGCCGATTTCTGGCGAACAACGCAGCTACTACGCGGCAGAATTTGATGAAGCGGTGGTCGTGTACACGTGTTCCACGGCGTACTCAATCGGGATACTTCTCTCGCAGCTCATCGAAGCGGCCAACCTTTGCGCTTGATATACAAATCGACAAACGATGAAAGCCATTTGAGCGTGATTCCCACGACGAAGAATGTGATCCCAAAGAGCGCGGTTATTAGCCGGGAAATGAGAGCGTGCGGCCAAATTGCCCAAACCGGAATCCAGATAAGGAATACTCCGAATAGCACAAGCATCGAAAAGAGCACCCATCGCCTTGGTCGCGATTCCGGTTTGAGTCGATGGTATAGCTTTCCCTTGCGAAGAATGAGTACCGAAACAACGACGGCAGTTATGCCAAGACCGAAGACAAGAGTGAAGACAATGACGATTCCAGTTGGTGAAAGCATGTACCAGCTACTTATATAACAAGTTCGGCCGCTTCGTGCGGCAACTCGTTCTGCTCTAAATTGACCGTCCGTCGCGCCATCCTTATACTGAGTATTGACAGATAGGAGCCGCCCGTAATGAATCAGCCTGTAATTCTGAGCGCCGTTCGCACACCGATTGGAAAATTTCAGGGAAGCCTTTCTTCGTTTGCCGCGACGGAGCTTGGCGCGAAGGTTGTCGCCGAAGTTGTGCGACGCGCCAGGATTGAGCCGAACACCGTCGACGAAGTGATCATGGGAAATGTGGTGTCCGCAGGATTGGGGCAGAATCCTGCGCGGCAGGCGGGACTTCGCGGCGGGCTTGATCCACGCGTTGCTGCGATGACGATTAATAAAGTTTGCGGCTCGGGACTGAAAGCGGTTGGACTTATCGCGCAAGGCGTGCAGCTTGATGAAATTCAGATTGGCGTGGGCGGCGGAATGGAAAGCATGTCCAACTGCCCGTATCTTTTGCCGGGCGCGCGGAATGGGTATCGCCTGGGCAATGCGGAAATTATTGACTCGATGATTCGCGATGGCCTGTGGGATGCGTTCAACGATTTTCACATGGGGCTGACCGGCGAACTTGTGGCGGAGAAATATAAAATTACGCGCGAGGAGCAGGATCAATTCGCGGTCGATAGTCACAAGAAAGCGCTGCACGCGATGCAGTCCGGCTATTTCGATTCGCAAATTCTTCCGATTGAAGTGCCGCAGAAAAAAGGCGCGGCAATTGTTGTGAATAAAGACGAGTCTCCGCGCGCGGATACTTCGATGGAGACACTTGCGAAGCTGCGTCCGGCGTTTAAGAAAGATGGCACCGTTACAGCGGGGAATGCGCCGGGAACAAATGACGGAGCTGCGGCGGTGGTCGTAACGAGCGAAGCCAATGCGGCGAAACTAGGCAAAACTCCGATGGCGCGAATTGTTGCGCAAGCGGTGAGCGGTGTGGAACCGCAATGGGTGATGATGGCTCCGGTGGAAGCCGTAGAAAAATTGCTGAAGAAAACTGGATGGGATCGCGACCGCGATGTTGACCTTGTCGAATTAAACGAAGCATTTGCTGTGCAGGCGATGGCGGTGACGCGAGTTTTGAAACTTGATCCAGCGAAAGTGAATGTGAACGGCGGAGCGGTCGCGCTTGGGCATCCGATTGGCGCGTCGGGTGCGCGGGTGCTGGTTACTTTGCTTTATGAGTTGCAGCGGCGGAATCTGAAGCGCGGAATCGCGGCGCTCTGCTTGGGCGGAGGAAATGCTGTGGCGCTGGCGGTTGAGCGTTTCTGATCTCCGTCTGCATTGCCAGTTTGCGAATCAAGGGGCTGATAAGTTTCATCCAATCACCAATGTTCTGTCCTCAATGCAAATCGGAATATCGCGCGGGCTTCGTGCGCTGCACGGATTGCGGTGCGGCGCTGCAAACATCCGCGGCTCATGCGAAAGCGGAAGCCGCGCTTGCTGCGTCATCTCGCCCCGAAGCTTCTGTTGTGCTGTGGCGAGGACAGGATCCTGTTTCGTTTTCCGTAGTTCTGAGTGCTCTAGATGAAGAAGGAATTTTCTACAAGGAATTTCAGCGGCGCGATTATGCGGCCGCGCTTTCGCGACCGTTTGCGTTGGGCTATTACGGTTTGCCTCATTGGGAAGTGCGGGTTTGCGCCACGGATTTGAGCGCCGCGCGAAGGATCGCTGAAGAAGCGCTGCGTCCGGTTTCGGCTCTGGCGGTTGAAACGAATTGGGAAAATGAATCGGAAAATTCCGGACGCGGAGCTGGCGAGGCGGTCGCTCCAACCAAGCCAATGCAGACTCCCGTTAAGATATGGTCCGGCGGCGAAACGCATGTTGCGCAAGAATTGTCGGACGCGCTGTTCGATCAAGGAATCCGGTGCTGGATTATTTCGTCGTTCCCGGCCGGCGAAGAGTTGCTTGTTTGCGAAGAAGACGCCGACCGGGCGCGGATAATTGTTCGCGGAGTACTTGAGCGAACGTCGGCGGCTTAGCCAATTTCTCTCTCATCGTTGCGTAATTGAAATTCCTTTCGCTTCCGTGCAAACTGCCCCAGTTCGATTGGAGATCGTTCTAGCTATGTTCTGCCCGAATTGCAAAACTGAATACCGTGAAGGATTTTCAAGGTGCTCGGACTGCGGCGCTGATTTAGTGCGTGAGCTGCCGAAGCAGGGCAAATCTGGATCCAGCGATTTCACCGAATTAGTTTGGATGGGTAGTAATGGGCAGACGCAAACAGAAGTAGAGATGCTGCTGACAGCAGCGGGAATTCAATTTCTCGAACCACCTCCGCCCGATTACATTCTCTTTCCCGCGTCGTTTCGAGCTTCACAGATCTATGTATCGCGGAACGATTTGGCTCCGGCGCGCCTTCTAATTGATGCGCGATTTGTAGAATCCGGCGACGATGCCGGCTCGTCCGACGCCAAAAACTCCGATGGAAGCGAAGTTGACGAAGCGTCGCAAAGCGATGAAGACGAATCGACCGGATCTATTAACGTTGCGAAAACCGTGCCTAGAGATTGGGATCCCAAGCTGGCCAGTTGTACGGTATGGAGTACCGATCTTTTAGAAGCGATGCGGCAGAGTTTGGTGGAAAATGGAATCGGGTGTCGTATAGTTTTCGACGGAGAATACCAACGGTTGATGATCTATCCCGACGATGAATCTCGGGCGCGCGAAATCATCCGTGAAATTATCACAAAGGCCCAAACCGTTTAGCCTGACTTGACCGCCGATGCCGCCTGTGTTTCTCTTGCCATTCACAAACTTCCGGAGGATTCATGAGTGTCGACGCAATCAAAACTGTCGCCGTGATTGGCGCAGGAACAATGGGCAACGGAATCGCGCATGTTTTCGCACGCGCCGGCTTCAGCGTAATTCTTAAGGATGTTGACCAACGGTTTTTGGACCGCGGCATGGAAACAATTTCCAAGAATCTCGACCGCGAAGTGAAAAAAGGAAAGCTTGCCGAGGCGGATAAGTCTGGTGTACTGGGGCGCGTGCAGGCTACGACCGATGCGTCGGCGTTATCGCGCGCGGATTTTGCGGTCGAAGCTGTGCCGGAGCGGCTGGACCTGAAGCTTTCCGTGCTGCGTGAAGCGGATTCGCTTTTGCGGCCTGGCGTGATCCTAGCGTCGAACACTTCATCCATTGCGATCACCACACTCGCGGCGGCAACGAAGCGTCCGGAACAATTTATCGGAATGCATTTCATGAATCCCGTGCCGGTGATGACGCTGGTGGAAGTAATCCGCGCGCTACAAACTAGCGACGCCACATTTGCAACTACCGTCGCGCTTTGCGAGGAGCTCGAGAAAAAGCCGGTTGCTGTGAATGACGCGCCGGGCTTCGTCAGCAATCGCGTGCTGATGCCCATGATTAATGAAGCGGCATTTTGCGTGATGGAAGGCGTGGCCACGCCAGAAGCTGTGGACACGGTGATGAAACTGGGCATGAATCATCCGATGGGTCCGCTGGAGCTTGCCGATTTTATTGGGCTGGATGTTTGCGTGGATATTTTGGACGTGCTCTATAAGGGATTCGGGGATTCCAAATATCGTGCCTGTCCGCATCTGCGGAAGTTGGTTGCCGCGGGATGGCTGGGAAGAAAATCAGGACGCGGGTTTTACAAATATTCCACTTAGAATCCGCGCTAGCGACGCGAAATAATTTGTGCGCGCCTAATTTGCTTTCGCTTGAATCGGCGCGGAGACCGGTGCGGGCTTGCTGATTGCGGCGACGACTTCTTTCGTCAGATTCTTTCCTCCACGAAAATTTGTAGCCAGCGCCTGGAAAGAATAAATAGGCCCGAAGGGAATTCCCCACCATCCAAAAATTAGAGTAATCAGTGTGAATCCAATGCTCTTGCCAACAGTGCTTTCGCCGGCGCGAATAAAATAAATGGCGGAAGGGCGTTTGAACGACATGATCACGACGGAAATCGCGTATTGGAAAATTACAAATCTGCCGCCACGTTGCAGTTCCATGTTGAGCTGATCAACCGTCATTCCTTGAATGCCTTCGATTTTCACGATGGCCTCCGACGTGATTTCGCCGTGCGACGCATTTGCGAAAGCGCGTAGGTATCATGGTTTGAGCGTTTCCGCAAAGCGGAAAATCGCTAACAAAATGAAACATTTTTAATCCGGCGAACGAAGGGACTTTGGGTCGGTTGGAATACGCAGTGTGTAATGCACTTGGGCGCGCCATCTAACTTGCTGAAATTAAATGATTTAGAAAGAGGCCGCTGTTTTCCACAGGAGCCCAAAAAAGCCTCAAAATAGTATTTGCTTTTTGTTCGCCTTATGCTAGTATGCCCCACATGAGACCTATGCGAGACCTCTACTCCTTGGTATACTCTGCGCGTTGGGTCCCCGTATTTGTCCTAGAAAACTCCCTTCCGAGGTGAAAACGTGGCTGACGAAAAGACAGTAAATCTAGCAAACGCAATTGCACAGATTGAGAAATCGTACGGCAAAGGTTCCATCGTGCGATTGGGTAACCGCGAAGTGTTGGTCCCCGTAAGCGTAATTCCTACCGGTTCGATCAGCCTGGATTCAGCTTTAGGCGTGGGAGGATTTCCGCGTGGACGCGTAATCGAAATTTTCGGCCCGGAATCAGGCGGTAAGACAACCATGTCTCTGCACGTTATTGCAGAGGCGCAAAAAATGGGCGGCCAAGCGGCGTTCATTGACGCAGAGCACGCGCTGGATCCGATTTATGCGCGGAAGCTTGGCGTGGACGTGGATAACCTTCTGGTGTCGCAGCCGGATAACGGCGAGCAGGCGCTGGAAATTGCCGAGGCGCTGATCAAGTCCGGCGCGGTGGACATTATTGTTGTGGACTCTGTTGCCGCGCTGGTTCCGAAGGCGGAACTGGAAGGCGACATGGGCGATCCACAAATGGGTTTGCAAGCGCGCTTGATGTCACAGGCGCTTCGCAAGCTGACCGGCATCGTTTCCAAATCGCGTACCTGCCTGATTTTCATCAACCAGATTCGCGAAAAGATCGGCGTGATGTTCGGCAATCCGGAAACAACCACTGGCGGCCGCGCGCTGAAATTCTATGCGTCAATTCGATTGGATATCCGGCGAATTCAGGCGATTAAAGAGGGCGATAAAGTTGTCGGCTCGCGCACGCGCGGAAAAGTTGTGAAGAATAAAGTTGCCGCGCCGTTCCGTGAAGCTGAATTCGATATCCTTTATGGTGAGGGTATTTCGCGCGAAGGCGATTTGATCGATCTTGGCGTTGATAAGGGATTGATTGAAAAGTCCGGCACGTGGATGAGCTACGGCACCGAGCGAATGGGCCAGGGCCGCGAAAATTCGCGCGTTTTCCTGAAGGAAAATATCGCTGTTCGCGACAAACTGGAAGCAGCGCTGCGCAAGAATCTCGGACTGCCGATTAAAATGTCAGCGTCAAACGGAAACGGCGCAGCACCGGCGGACGAAGTAGCGACACACGCGAAGACCGCTCAAGCCGAAAAGCCTGCCCCTGCGGCAACGCATGCTGCGGCAGCCGGAGCAAATGCTGGTGCGGCGCGTCCGCGTCCGGCAGCGCGATAGGAAATACTCAAGTGTTCCCAATCGGCACAGATCCAAAAGGACTGGATTTGTGCCGATTTCTTTTTGCTGAGTAGTTTCTGGAATAAGCCGCGCAAATATCGTGCATCCCGACAGGCCCGTAATGGCATCAAATGAAGCAGAGTTCCCAACCCTCTAGACCGGAGTACTATTGCGTCGTTGTTACAAAAAAACGAATTTCCTATTGCATCTGAACACTTCTTACTCGTAAGCTGTACCACCTTCGGAAGTTAGCCGGGCGCGGTGGCTTCCAGCGGATAAGCTGAACACGGTAATTTATGTCCAAACGCACTGAATCCGGGCGTTTTTTGGCACTCGCAATGTCTCTGGTGATGTTGTATCCGCCGGCGATGGCTGCCGGTGTACCCACGCAGCCACCGGCGAAAAGCGGCGCCACGGCATCTGCGCCAGTTGTAGCGAAAAAAACAACCACACACAAATTTGTTGGCGTTCCCACTTTTGCTGATTCCACAAAAGACGATTTCACAAAGTATGACGATCCGGTTGTCCGCGCCGCGGCCGTGCAGGCGCTCGGAAAATATAACGGATCCGTTGTTGCGATTGATCCCGCCACGGGACGAATTCTGACCGTCGTAAATCAAAAGTTGGCATTTTCAAATGGATTTATTCCGTGCTCGACGATCAAGCCGACGATTGCCTTGGCGGCTTTGCAAGAAGGAATCATCACGCGCGATTCGATGATTAAAGTTGCGCCGCGCCGTTACATGAATTTGACGGAAGCAATGGCGCACTCGAACAATACATTTTTTGAATCGCTCGGCAGCCGCATGGGATTCGATACAGTTTCGCGCTACGCGCACATGCTGGGGCTTGGTGAACTTGCCGGCTACGACATTCCGGAGGAGCAATCCGGTACCGTCACCGCTGAGCCTCCGAAACGCGGCGGCGTAGCTCGGATGTCCAGTTTTGGCGAAGGCATTCAGATGACGCCGCTCGAACTGGCGTCGCTCGTAGCGACCCTGGCCAACGGCGGTACGATGTATTACTTGCAGTATCCGCGCAGCGAAGATGCGATTCGTGATTTTGCGCCGCGCGTGAAGCATCAACTTGATATCGGGCCGTATGTTTCGGATATTCGCGAAGGCATGCAGGCCGCAGTTTTGTACGGCACCGCAAAATCCAGCTACGATCACGAAGGCGAACAGCCGCTTGGAAAAACTGGCACATGTTCGGATGACGGCACGCGCCTCGGATGGTTCGTTTCGTACGCGAACCAAGAAAATCCGCGCATCGCGCTGGTCGTGTTGGTGCGTGGACATGCGCACAAGGACGAAGGTCCATATGCGGCCGCGATCGCCGGACGTATTTATCACGCGTTAAAGGAAACGAATTTCTTCGCGGCGGATCGCCCGACTTCCTCAGCGCCGCTGGCCGCGATTCTTCCTAATCGCTAAACGGTTTTTCCTTTCTGACTAAAACTAATTTTCCCCATGCCGTTGCACTTGCGGCCTTCGCGCGCGAATTCTCCTTTGACAGACCACGGCGAATCAGGCACAAATGATTCCGTGATTTTGGAAATTGCCTAATCAAGGCGGTAAAGAGCGTTGACTCGTCGCATCCTTCACATTTCGCTCTATGTACTGCTGGCAATCGCGAGCGCCGCGGTGCTCGTGAAGGTTTCGCGCGTGCGACAACGGGCCGACGAAGCTTTCGCGCAACAGGCGCGCGCCGCTGCCGAGCAAGCGCGTGATATTGCCGCTACGGTTGTGCTGTACACAAGCGATCGCGTAATGCCCGGCATTTCTTTCAGCGATTCTTT
>DATBYL010000311.1:0-20355 GCA_036513735.1 Candidatus Acidiferrales bacterium | reverse complement strand
GTCGCGCTTACAAAGTTTCCGTTCGTGTCTTTGTAATTGAATGTCGTTCCGGCGGAGTCCTGCGATCCGTCTTGCCGGGTGATGATGATCCCACTGTGGTCATATTGCGTGTCATTCGTAATGTCCACTTTGACCTGGCCGTCATCCGTGGAAGCAACGTAATTATCGTTTTCAAAATAATTCCAACAGCTAGACAGGCCAGAGATGCCGTAAAGCTTTCTCAACGGCAACTGATGCATGGTGCCGTCGGGCGTGCCGTAAACCCAATTGCTGCGGACGATCACGACCGGCGGGGTGCTATCGTCATACGGGCAAGGAGCCAGGTTATACTGCTGTTCAGTGTAACTCACGCCTCCGTATGACTGATCAACAAGGGTCATGCCTGGGCCTGCGTTGCCAGGCTGCCAGACATAATAGCTATCATAGAGGCCCGTACCCGCAATGGGAACCTCGAACGTGGTCACGGTCCAGAATTTGCTCTGATACATCATAAAAGCGTTGTAATCGATGCCGCGTCCCTTACGGGACAAAAGCGGAATGTGAAGCATCAGATTCTGATTGAAGAGATTGACGGTGTCGATGCTTGATGAGACGAAGGCTCCGTAGCTGGGAAAGCCAGTGTCGTCGCTGTTTGTAACGTAGCCCGGATACTGGGCGCGCGCCGGAATTGCGAACCAGAGGGAAAGGAATGCGAGAGCAACAACGAGGCGAAGCGCTGGGAATTTGTTCATTGTTGGCTCCCGTTGAAGATGGAATCCGGCGTGCCTTGGTTTACGGCCACTGATGTGACTTGAAGGTCGCCGGCCGGTTGGCCGTTAAAGACGGTGCGAACGTGGAACGGTACGGCGATGCCATTCACGGTCTGGTAACCGTCGTAATAGATTTCCATCGGGACGCTTTGCCGCCAATCAGTTTCCGCTACATACGGGAACGAGATTTTGACGATCTGGGAAGATTGTGCGTCCACGAAAACATTGAGCTCAGAGTTTTTAGTGAGTTGGGCGTCAGCGGCGGAATTGCGATTGGAGATGCGAAAGAGGCGGATATGGTTGACGTTGTGACCTTCCACAGTTTCCTTGCCAACGTAGGTGGCGGAGAAATCGGTGCGCGCTAGTTCCTGAGCGAGCATCAGCGCCGGCAAATGTTCGATGCGTTTGTGGTCGGCGTTCGCTGACTGCGCGGGGGTCAAGCCTTTGGGAGTGGTGCGAAATTCGCGGCCGTTGTTGAAGATGGCGACGGCGGTCGCGCTGCCATTGGAGGCGTCGGAGCGGATCTTGTTCGCGCCTTTGGTTTTGAACGTGACGGTGCCGGGGCCTGCGCCGTGACCTTGCGGTGGCGTAAAAGTCGCCTGCACGACGGTGTCCTGAATCGCGGCAATGGCCGAGCCACCCAGTGCAGTGAGCGCATTACTGAGCACGGACATTGCTTGAGGATCGCGCGTTGGCGCCGTGGGTTGCTGCGCATGCAAAGCGAGAGGAGAACAGGCAAGGATCAGAAATACTGCGACGGCTGGGGAGCGGCGCATCTTGGGCCTCCGGGCGTCCAAGTTTTGTGGTTCAACGCGGGAGGTTTATATTCGAGCGCGTAGAGCCTGTCAAGGCTTATTTTACATTTATTAAAACTATTTGATGTCGTATTGAGCTTGGCCGCCAGTGCCTCGAGATAACCGCCAAACGGGAGGAGCTAGAGGACCGGGGTACATCTACTCTTACCGTTACCGTTCGAGCGCGTGTATCAAAGCATCTCTTGAATGAGATTTGCCGTTGGTCAAGTATCAAGAAGACGTGCCAGCAGTTGCTCGAAATGTTTTTTCCCTATGCCGACCGTGCTTGAAGTCAGTGACCTCCGCGTGGGCTACCAGGATTCGCGCGCCAATATCACACCAGCGCTTGAGGGCGTCAGTTTTGTTTTGCGCCCTGGAGAAATTCTCGGTGTGCTCGGCGAATCGGGTTGCGGCAAAAGCACTCTCGCGAGTTCTCTCATGCGTCTTCTTTCTCCACGTGGACATGTCTCCGGCGGAAGCGTCCAGTTTGAAGGGTGCGAAATTTTCAACCAGAGTGAATCTGAGATGGGAAAGATTCGTGGCGCACGAATCGCTCTAATTTTTCAAGAGGCGTCCCTCGCGTTTCATCCGACTATGCGCGTTGGCGAGCAGGTGGCAAATGTTATCGCCGCGCACAGCACTTTGAATCGCCGCGCCAGGCTCGACAAAGCTCGAAAAGTTTTAGAAGAAGTTTTCAGCTCGGACGCCGAACGAATATTTTCTTCATACCCTCACCAACTCAGTGGCGGACAACGCCAACGCGTCTTGATCGCCCAGGCCATCGCGAATAATCCAGCAATTCTTATTGCGGACGAACCTACCGCTTCACTCGACACTACAACTCAGGCGGAAATTCTTTCGCTCTTCGCGCAACTGCGCCAGCGCCATGGAACGGCAATCATTTTGATCACGCACAATCCCGCCGTCTTGGCGCAACTTGCCGATAGAATTATGGTTCTCTATGCCGGCCGCGTCGCCGAGGAAGGCCTCGCGTCTGACGTGCTCAAAAATCCGCGGCATCCCTACGTTCAAGCTCTATTCCGAGCGATGGCCGATTCCCCAGAAGCGGCGTTGTCACTTCACGGGAAAAAACTCTCGGCAATCGAAGGCAGAGCGCCGGATTTATCCGCGCGAATCGTGGGATGTCCTTTTGAACCTCGTTGCGAAGAAAGAATGGAGCAGTGCGTTCAGCGCGAGCCAATGATTGTAACCACGGAAGAAAGCCGCTCAGTCGCTTGCTTCAAGTACGGCGGATAGGAGGTCTCAAATTATGCAAATTGCAGAACCACTTCTCAAAGTCGAATCTCTGGTGAAGCGATATAAGTCGTCTGCCACCAGCGTGCATCCAGAATCCGCGGCTGCTGTTGACGGCGTCTCGCTCGCGATTCCCCCGAAAAAAACTCTCGCGCTCGTCGGCGAATCTGGCTCCGGAAAAAGTACGCTCGCATTTTGTATCGCATCCATGGAACGCCCCACGGCGGGTCGCATCTGGGTCGATGGAATTGAACTCACAACGCTGAGCGAGCGCGAACTGCGCGCAGTTCGTCCAAGAGTTCAGCTTATTTTTCAGGATCCGGCAGCAGCAATGAACCCGCGCTGGACGGCGCTGCAAATTGTTGCGGAGCCGATGGTGATTCAAAACCAAATCGCGCGCGGCGAACAATTCGATCGCGCGCAAATTTTGCTCGAACGCGTCGGCCTTTCCGCGTCGGCCGGATCACGGCGCCTTGCCGAATTCAGCGGCGGCCAACGTCAGCGCCTGGCGATTGCGCGCGCTTTAGCGCTTGATCCGAAGCTGCTGATTCTTGACGAAGCATTTTCCGCGCTCGATTGTTCTGTGCAAGCGCAAATGGTGAATTTGCTCATCGAGCTGCAAAGCTCCGTCGGAATCACCTGTTTGTTTATCACCCACGATCTTGCGATGGCTGCGCTAATTGCCGATCAAATTGCCGTAATGGATCGCGGCCGCATCGTTGAATCCGGCGATGCTAGCGACGTGGTTCTTCATCCGATGCAAGAATACACACGCGCTTTGCTCGCTGCGTCGCCAAGAATGAGTCAGCCGCCCGCTGCGCACAATTCCTGATGCGCTACTTTCTCAAAAGACTGTCACATGCCATTTTTCTTCTGCTGGGCGTGTCCATCCTTTCGTTTGTTTTCACTTCGCTCGCTCCTGGAAATTATTTTGACGAGATGCGCCTGAACCCGCAGATTTCTCCGGACACGGTCGCTGCCTTGCGCGCGCACTACGGAGTCAATCGGCCAGTCGTGGTGCGTTACGCGCGCTGGCTCGCCTCGGTTGCACACGGCGATCTGGGATTTTCGTTCGCGTACAACACTCCCGCTGCGCCGCTCCTCTGGACGCGCGCGTGGAACACGTTGCTCCTCACACTCACCGCAACATTGCTTTCTTGGCTCATCGCGCTGCCGCTGGGAATTTGGAGCGCTGAACGAAAAGGGCGCGCGCCGGACATTGCCGTAACTTCCGCCACAGGATTTCTTCTCGCGATTCCGGATCTTTTGCTCGCGTTGGGTCTGCTGATTCTCGCCGTTCGCACCGGATGGTTTCCAACCGGCGGAATGTTTTCCGTTGGCTCCGAATCGCTTTCGTGGTTTGGAAAAATGCGCGATTTGATTTCGCACATGGCGCTGCCGGTAACCGCGCTTGTTCTCGGCGCTCTACCGCTGCTGGTGCGCCACGTTCGCTCTGCGATGGCGGAAGTTCTCGGCTCAGGATTTTTGCGCGCGGCGCAGGCGCACGGAATTCCTCGTCGCACCATTCTGTATCGATATGCGTTACCGGCTGCCGCGCATCCGCTGATTTCGTTATTCGGATTCAGCATCGGCGCTCTGCTCAGCGGTTCGCTCATTGTTGAAGTGGTGATGAGCTGGCCGGGATTGGGCCCGCTTTTATTGGAAGCAATTCTCGCGCGCGATCTTTATCTGGTAATCGGCGGTGTAATGCTCTCAACTGTTTTTCTGGTAGCCGGAAACTTCATCGCGGATCTTTTGCTTTATTGGGCCGATCCGCGGATTCGCACCAGCTAAATTTCTAAATGAACCCTCGCCGAAAACTCGTCCTGCTCTTGACTCTACTCGGCGTCGCGCATCTTGTTATTGCATGCGGAGGATTTTTTGCACCGTACGATCCCACCGCGCAAGATCGTGATCGCCCATACGCGCCGCCGATGCGCGTGCACTTGGTGAATTCAGCAGGCCATTTTCATTTGCGTCCGTTCGTCTATGCGCAACAACTTCGCGAAGGCACATTCGATGAATACGTCTCCGACACGTCGCAGCCGATTCCGCTAAAGTTTTTCGTCAGTGGCGCGCGATACAAACTGTTCGGCCTGATCCCAATACGAATTCATTTCTTCGACGCCGAAGGTGACGCCCCGCCCGTTTTTCTTCTCGGAAGCGATGCCTATGGACGCGATCTGCTCTCGCGCACGCTCTACGGCGGGCAAATTTCGTTACTCGCAGGTCTGCTCGCAACCGCGCTAGCACTTTCCGTCGGATTGCTGATTGGCTCGCTCGCGGGATTTTTCGGAGGCTGGACGGACGATCTCTTGATGCGCGCCGCCGAATTATTTCTCGCCCTACCGTGGCTCTATTTGCTTTTCGCGATTCGCGCATTTCTTCCGCTCGCCGTCAGTCCGTTGCAAGCATTCTTCTTAGTCGTAATTTTGATCGGCACAGTCGGATGGGCGCGCCCAGCTCGCCTAATTCGCGGCGTCGTACTGAGCGCGAAGGAACGCGATTACGTTCGCGCCGCCCGCGGATTCGGCGCGTCAAACATTTATTTATTGCGCCGCCACATTCTGCCGCAAACCTGGAATGTCGTTCTTACGCAAGCCGCAATCCTCGTGCCGCAATATGTGCTTGCGGAAGTCACGCTTTCATTTCTTGGCCTCGGAGTTCCCGAACCCGCGCCAAGTTGGGGCAACATTCTTTCCAGCCTCCAGCAATATAGTGTGCTCTCCTCATACTGGTGGATGTTCCTGCCAAGTGTTGCAATAGTCTGTTTCTTCTTGGGATACCTCGCCCTCGCGAGCGCGTTGCAGGACGTCGCCGACAAGTCGAAGATATAAACGGATTCATAGGTCCCCTTCGTGAGCGCATTTGCAAGAAGTTCGCCGAGATATCTTGGGAAATCTCTGTTCGCTGCGGTGATTCTTCTCGCGGCGTGGACGGCTGCATTTTTATCGTTACCCCTGCAATCGCAATCCCGTAACAATCAATCGGAGGAGTTTCTCTCACTCTCCGGCGAGACTGGTCACGCTGGCGGACGCTTGATCGTCTCGCTCCGCGCGGAACCGAAAACTTTAAATCCGCTGATCGCAGGCGACGCGCCTTCTCGTCAAGCCATTGGAGCAATGCAAGCCGATCTCATTCACATCAATCGCGCCACGCAGCTCACTGAACCGGCGCTCGCAAAATCATGGACAGTTTCGAGCGATGGTCTGCATTACACAATCAAAATGCGCCAGGGAATTCGATTCTCCGACGGACACCCGATGGACGCTGATGACATTCTTTTTAGCTTTCAACTCTATCTCGACGAAAATGTTCATGCTCCGCAACGCGATTTGCTCATCGTCGGCGGCAAACCAATCGTCGTTCGCAAAATCGATTTCCAAACAATTGCGTTTGATCTAGCGAAGCCGTACGGCGCGCAAGAAAGATTGTTTGATGGTCTGGCGATCCTGCCGAAGCATCTTCTCGAACAGTCTTACAAACAGGGAAAGCTCGATCAAGAATGGCCGCTTTCCGTGGCCGCCGCGCAAATTGCCGGCCTCGGTCCGTATCGTCTGGAGGAATATGTTGCCGGTCAGCGACTCGTCCTCGAGCGCAATCCTTATTATTGGAAGACGGACGCCAACCACGCGCGGCTGCCGTATCTCGATGAGCTGGTTTTCCTTTTCGTTCCCAGCGCGGATGCGGAAGTAATTCGCTTTCAATCGGGCGAAACGGACATCATCGGTATCAGCCGCGTTGCCGCCGATAGTTTTTCCACGCTTTCACGGCAATCGCGCGGCTACACAATGGCTGACGCTGGTCCCGGCCTGGAATACAACTTTCTTTTTTTCAATATGAATGACCTCGGCGCAAAAGCGTCGCCGGATATGGCGCGCAAACAGAAATGGTTTGCGAATGTGAAATTCCGGCAGGCCGTCTCGCTCGCGATTGACCGACAGGCAATCGTCCGTCTCGTATATCAAGGCCGCGGAGCGCCGCTCTGGGGTCCGGTCACGCCCGGAAACAAGCGCTGGCAAAATACTTCTCTCACCAATCCTGCGCGATCCGTCGACGCTGCGCGCAATCTTCTAAGCACCGCCGGATTCAATTGGAAAAAAGATTCCAGCGGCGAATCTTCGCTAGTGGATTCATCCGGCGCGCCCGTCGAATTCTCAATCGTCACCAGTTCGTCCAACGCAGAGCGCACCAAGATGGCCACGCTAATTCAAGACGATCTGAAACAACTCGGAATGCGCGTGCAAGTTGTGCCGCTTGAGTTCCGCTCACTTCTCGATCGCGTGCTGCAATCCAAAGAATATGACGCGTGCGTGCTGGGCGTAGCGAACTATGACGCCGATCCGAATTCCGACATCAACGTTTGGCTTTCCAGTGGCAGCTCGCATTTCTGGAATATTGGTCAGCCAAAACCGTCAACTCCATGGGAAGCAGAAATCGATCAGCTCATGGAAAAGCAGCTCGGTTCGCGCACGTTCGACGAGCGCAAACGTTCTTACGATCGCGTTCAGGAAATTATCCGCGAAAATCAACCGCTAATTTTTCTCGCCAGTCCGGACATTCTCTCCGGCACAAAAAACACGATAGGAAATTTTCATCCTGCAATTCTTGAACCTTACGTTCTCTGGAATGTTGAGCAACTTTATTTGCGTGCATCCTCCGGGAGCGCCCGGCCATGAGCCCGGTACTCACCCTTTCACGAAAAGCGCCCGGTAAATGGACTGATACGCGGCTCGTGAAGGAATGCCTCGCCGGAAACGAAGAAGCATGGTCCGCGCTCATTGACAAATACAAAGCGCTCATCTATTCAATTCCCGTCAAATATCAAATGCCGCCGCAGGAAGCCGCTGATGTGTTTCAGGCAGTTTGCATGGAATTGTTGTCCCGCCTTCCGAGTTTACGCGAACCGAAAGCGCTTCCCGCGTGGCTGATACAGGTGACGCACCATCAGTGTTTTCGCTGGAAACGCCAGCAACAGCGTGTGGTCAGCAGTGACAGTGAAACAGGAACGCTCGAACCGGAAATTCCTCCCGTCGCGGAGTCTCTGATCAGGCAAACTCAAGAAGAACAAATTCTGCGCGAAGCAATTTCAAACCTTGCGCCTCAATGTCAGAAATTGGTTGCCGCGCTTTTCTTTGAGTCTCCGGCGCGTCCTTACGCGGATATCGCCGCCGAACTTGGACTCGCCGTAGGTTCCATCGGATTCACGCGCCAAAAATGCATTGAGCGCCTCCGCAAAAGCTTAAAGAAAATGGGGTTCGAGTGAGCGTTACCGAAAACAATTCGATTTCCGGAGAAGAATATTTCGCGGAGCTGGCGCAGCTCGCCGACTCGCCCAGCCGCAAAGCCTTTCTGCAGGAACACGAATCTCTTCTGCATCCGGAAGTAGTCGTTCGGCTCACCGAGGTCGTCGTGCGCAGAATTCGCGTCGACGCCGTGGAATCTTTCCATCTCGCCGAAGCAGCCATCGAAATCGCCCAGCTATTGAACGACGAGGGATCCCTCGCGCTCGGCCTTCGCGCGAAAGCAAATGCGCTCTATGCCTCTGGCGATAATCGCGCCGCCGCGGAACATCACGAGCGCGCCTTCAATCTGTTTGGAAAATTGGAAAAATGGAATGAAGCCGGACGAACTCTCAGCGCGTCCATTCAGCCGCTGATTTTGCTCGGTGAATATATCCGCGCCTTCAACGCATCCGAACGCGCTCGCGATATTTTCACGCGCCTGGATCTTCCATGGCGGCTGGCGCGCCTGGAAATAAATGTCGGCAATATTTTCCATCGCCAGGATCGCTTTACAGAAGCAATCATATACTACGAACGCGCCTACGAAGGTCTGCTTCTCCATCAAGACGCCGAAGCCATGGCCGTAGTCTTAGGAAATATGGCCACATGCCTCATTAGTCTGAATGATTTTCCGCGCGCGCTGAAATATCACGAGCAAGCCAGGAAACTTGCCGAAGAAAATTCCATGCCGCTTCTGGTGGCGCAAACGGATTACAACATCGCGTGGCTTTATTATTTGCGCGGAGAATACAGCCGCGCCATTGAAATTCTTTACGCCACGCGCGCCTCCTGCGAAGCCAGCGGCGATCATTATCATGAAGCGCTTTGCTACATGGATCTTTCCGAAATTTATCTGGAATTGAATCTAAGCGAAGAAGCGCGCGAAACCGCCATGCAGGGCTTTCAGCGTTTCCAGAATCTCGGTCTCGCCTACGAATCCGCGAAAACACTGGCCAACGAAGCCATGGCGCTCGGCCAGCAGAATAAAAGTTTGCCGGCGCTGGAGCAATTCGCAAAAGCGCGCGAAATGTTCGCGCAGGAAAAAAACCTCGTCTGGCCGTGGCTGTTGGATCTTTATCAAGCGTTATTGCTTTTCCAAGAGGGACGTCACTTTGAAGCGCGGCGCCTCTGTATCGCAGCCGCAAAATTTTTCGACGATTCTGTCCTCGCCGGCAAAGCCGTTCTCTCCCACCTTCTTCTCGCTCGCATCGCCTACCAGATGAAAGAGCTCGACGAAGCGCAACGCGAAACTGATATCGCCCTCAAAAAGTTGGCCGGCCTGCAAGCCCCTGTCTTGACGCACCAAACTTATTTTCAACTCGGCCAAATCGCCCAAGCCCGCCGAAATTCAAAAGCCGCCTACGCCGCTTTTCTCGAAGCCCGCAACGCCCTCGAAATGTTGCGCAGCAGATTGCAAGGCGCGGAACTGAAAATCTCCTTCGTCAAAGATCGCCTGCAAGTCTACGAAGAACTCGTCGAGCTTTGCCTGCGAAATGAAGTTGGCGCCGATCCCGCGCGCGAAGCGCTCGGTTACATCGAATCCGCAAAATCCCGCAGCGTGATCGAAATGATTTTCCCCAGCAGTCAGACCGCCCCCACAAGCAATTCCGCGAAAAGTGGACTGGTCCGCCGCATTCTGGATCTGCGCGAAGAATTGAATTGGTATTACCATCGCATCGAACTCGAACAACTCCGCCCGGAAGAACGTTCGCGCGAACGCATCGAAGATTTGCAGAAACAAGCGCAGGCGCATGAAAGTGAGCTGCTTCGCACGTTGCGTGAAGTTCCCGCAAGCCATCAGGAATCCGACGCAGTGCAAAGCTCTGCTCCAAAATCAATCGAAGATATTCAATCCAGCCTCGCTGAACATGTGACGCTCATCGAATATTATTCCGTGGGCGAAAAAGTTGTAGCCGCAGTCGTCACGCGAAATGACGTTCAAATTATCCCGCTCACAATCATCGCGCGAATGTCAGGCTTTCTCGAATTGCTGCGTTTTCAACTCGCCAAGTTCCGACTGGGTGGCGATTATCCTCAGCGCTTTGCCGAACCGCTGCTCAAAGCCACTCACGGCCACCTTGAATCCTTATACAAAGAATTGATCGCTCCTCTGCGTCCGCTCTTAAAAGGCCGTCACCTCGTAATCGTTCCGCACGGTCAACTTCACTTCTTGCCGTTCCACGCATTGCGCAACGGTGAAGAATATCTCGGCGACGCATTCACGATTTCTTACGCGCCCAGTGCGACCGTTTTCGCACTCTGCCAATCCAAGCCGCGAAGTGAAAAAAAGTCCACGCTCATTCTCGGCGTTCCCGATCAACGCGCTCCGCAAATTTTATCCGAAGTGCAATCTGTCGCCGGAATTCTTCCGTCGCCAGAACTTTTCATCGGCGATCGCGCCACCGGAAAAGTGTTGCGCGAACGCGGCCCTGAGTGTGGCCTCGTCCACATCGCAACCCACGGCGTTTATCGACAGGACAATCCTGTCTTCTCCGGCGTCCGTCTCGGCGACGGCTACTTAAATTTGTACGACCTCTACCAATTAAAATTGGGCGCCTCGCTCGTCACGCTCAGCGGCTGCGCCACAGGTATGAATGTCGTCGCCGCCGGTGATGAACTGATCGGACTCCAGCGCGGACTTTTCGCCGCAGGCGCCTCTACATTAATGTTATCTCTCTGGGACGTTCACGACCGCAGCACCGCCGAGCTCATGCGCCTCTTCTACTCAAATTACGTCCAGACCGGCAGCGCAGCCAATTCGCTTCAAATCGCCACTCAGGAACTCCGGAAGCAGTACCCGCACCCTTATTTCTGGGCGCCCTTCGTGCTAGTCGGCCAACTTGCTGATTCTAAAGCACTTATTTAATTCATAATCGCCTATATTTTTCTGGCCTCCCAAGCCCCTTATCCATGTATGCCGAAGTCTATTCAGAATCGCTCCAAAATGTTGTCTGGGGGAATCATGAAGCATCTGTCGGATGAACAAGCAGTCAATTTCGTGAACCATGCAATGTCGGCTCAGGAACAGATCGAGACTCAGCAGCATCTCGACTTTGGCTGCAAACGCTGCGCTGAAGCTGTAGCAATCTGGCAGCGCGTACGGGAGGCAAGTTCGGTGGAGGCCGAATTTCAGCCCCCCGTGGGTGTAGTACGAATCGCGAAGGCCGCGTTCGCAGCCGCCGGGCTAGAAAACGTCCATTCTGGACTTAAGTTGTTATTTGACAGTAGTTTACAGCCTGCCGCCGTAGGCGTTCGTTCGGTGTCCAGTGACACGCGACAGCTTCTGTACGGCATCGGGCCCTATCTGCTTGACCTTTATATCTCCGCCCGGCCCGGCGGGAAGGCCATCTCCGTCACAGGCCAGCTCATGAATTCAAAGTATCCGGAGCGCATCCTCAGCGCCGTCCCCATCGTCGTCGGGAACGGGTCCGGAACCATGGTCTTGGCGACGACGAACAATTTCGGTGAATTCCAGGGCGAAGTGGAATATGGCGGAGACCTTGAATTGCGCCTTCCGGGCCAGGACGGCAATGAAATCGTCATCCGCCTGGGCTGCCTGATCAGCGGACTAGCCACATCCGCCGGTGAAACAGCGAAAACTAACCCGGATTCGCCGCGATATTGATCTTAGTACTGCAGTACCGTCCCGAATTGGGACTTTTGTTTAGTAACAACGATTCACTCGTACCATTGGCGGAAACGGTTGCTTTTGTGAAACTGCTCTCGTAGCCGGAACCGTCTGCGGACGAGTCACTTAGAGGAGCCTAATACCAATATGAAACGCCGTCTCTGGATTCTTTCAGTAGCACTTATAGCACTCTCATTATTCCAAGCAGGACCCGCAGCAGCGCAGCAACGGCTAATTGTCCGCACCACGAGCCTTCCTTTATTGAAGAACGTCTGTCTCTTGAATCTCTGTCAGGTTACCGAGACGCTGGACGGGACGGTCGGTCAGCTTTTCCTCGTGACCCTGCCGAACTTGCTTCCAATTCAAACGCTCGAGAACGTCCTCAAACTCGTTCCGGGCGTTTTGAGCGTGGAACAAGATCTTCTGCGCACGATCGGTCCGAATCAACCTTTACTGAACGGAGTTCCGCTGGGTCTCTATCAGCGCAATCCCGTCGCTTTTGCTGGCGCCACAGTTTGGAGCGGCTACGCCACCCAACCTGCGGTTGCGCAGATTAATCTGCTTGAAGCGCAACTGGCTTTCCACCCAACCGGCCAGGTGATTGTAGCCGACATCGACACCGGCGTGGACCCCACACATCCTGCGCTGAAAGCCGTCCTGCTTCAGGGATATGACTTCACCCGCAATCAAGCTGGCGGCAACGAAATGTTGGACGTGTCCAACCCGAATGCGAACGTATGCACCACTTGTTCTTCGGCGTCTGTGAATCAATCAACAGCAGCAGTTCTTGATCAGTCCACGGCGGCCGTTCTCGATCAATCCACCGCGGCAGTGCTCGATCAGTCCGGTTATTCGGATTTCGGCCACGGCACGATGGTGCTGGGAATCATCCACCTAACAGCGCCGAACGCGATGTTGTTGCCCGTAAAAGTATTTCACGCGGACGGTACAGGCTACACCTCGGATATTATTCGCGGCTTGTATTACGCCGTGCAGAACAAAGCCAACGTCATCAATATGAGTTTTGATTTCACCGTGCCTTCAGCCGAATTGGCGCAGGCAATCGCGTACGCGGAAAAAAATAACGTAGTCTGCGTTGCTTCCGCCGGAAATGACGGCGCTTCTGAACTCGTCTATCCCGCGGGCCTTGCCGGCGTGATGGGCGTTGCGTCCGTGAATGCCGAGAATCAGCGCTCCACGTTCTCGAATTACGGAACGCAGGTTACCTACGTCGCAGCTCCGGGCGAAAATATCGTGTCCACATATCCGTACGACACGTACGCTTCAAGCTCGGGCACTTCCTTCAGCGCGCCATTTGTTTCCGGCACCGCGGCGCTCGCGCTTCAACTGGGCAGCAAAGCAACGTCGCAAGAAGCGACGTCGGCAATTGCTCAAGCCCAACCGCTCACGTCACAAATGGGTCACGGGCTGCTGAACGTATTCAAAGCACTCACGTATATGCAAGCCGTGCTCGGAGCGAAGAACTAATCGCTCCGGCACCTGGAACAAAAAAGGCTGAGGGGCCACGACAATGTCAGAGCTACAACAGGCACTACTAAGGATCAAGGAGCTGGAAGAGGGTTTACTCGCGCAGCGCACCGCTCTGATCTGCGCGTTCAACCAGACCCTTGATCTGAAAGATCTGAACACAGGCGTACACAGCACCCGGCTCGCGGAATGGGGAATGCGAGTCGGGCAGGAATTGGGACTCGAAGAAGGCGCACTCAGAGATTTGGAAGTTGCAGCGCTCCTTCACGACATCGGAAAAATCGGAATTCCAGATTCAATTCTAAAAAAGCCCGCGAAATTGGAAAGTGACGAATACGCTTTAATGAAGAAGCATCCGGAATATGGATGGGCCGTTTTGCGCATGCTACCCGGATTCGATCGCGCATCGCTCTACATTCTTCATCACCATGAATCTTTCGACGGCAAAGGTTATCCCGCCGGCCTTAAAAGTTCGGAAATCCCACTTGCATCAAGAATCGTATCGGTCACGGACGCATTTGACGCAATGGTCTCCTCGCGTCCATATCGGCAAGGCCTTCCCTTCGAGGAAGCAATCCGCCGCCTGATTCTCGGCAGTGGCACGCAATTTGATCCCTCCGTGGTTCAATCATTCCTTCCGCTAGCGCAAGCCGAAATGGAAACGGTATTCGCGGCAGCAGGTACCGAAATTTCCGCGGCACTTTAACCTTCATTTCCAGCTACTTTCATTTCTTGGCTTCGGCGCAAACAAAAGTTACACTTGCGCCGGGCGAGACAGTTATTGTGGCTCACGCGAAGAAAATTCGGATCTTAAGCGTTGAGGATCATCCCGTTTTTCGCCAGGGATTGGCCACCATTCTCGCAACAGAATCGGATATGGTCCTCGCCGGTCAAGCAGCCAACGCCGTCGAGGCTGTTGCGGAATTTCGCCGCCTTCGGCCGGACATTACCTTGATGGATCTCCGCCTTCCTGGCACAAATGGCACTGACATTTTAATTACGATTCGCGGAGAATTTCCCGATGCGCGCATCATCATGCTCTCGTCTTCCGATTCCGATGGCGAGATCCAACGTGCTTTGCGCTCCGGCGCGTGCGGTTACGTGCTGAAAAGCATGCCGCAAAATGAATTGCTCGCCGTAATCCGCGCAGTTCACGGCGGGAATCGCCGCGTTCCCGCGGAAGTAGCGGCGCGTCTCGCCGAACATTTGGGCGAAGAAAATTTAACGGAGCGCGAATTGGAAGTGCTTCGGCTGATTCGTGATGGAAATAAAAATAAACAAATCGCGGATCAACTTTCGATTTCAGAAAATACCGTAAATTTTCACATCAAAAACATCACGGGAAAATTGGGGGCCAACGATCGCACTCATGCGGTGACGATCGCGGTTCGCCGCGGACTGCTCCCCATTTAATTTGAATCCGTCGAGCCACAGAAAACTGTAGTGTCGGCGCTCCGGATTCTGGTGGCGCGGGATCGAAAGCGTGCGGATAGTATTTGAAGCGCGCGTCTGGCCAGCCCAGCGCCGTAAACATTCTAATGAAGATCGGAAGCTCGATTGCCGTTGCAATATTGCTTCTTTTCGCAGCTCTGCCTTCTTGTGCTGTCGACCCAACCCAACCGGTAGGTAGCTACATCCGCACACGGTTTTCGAGTGACGACGGACTTCCTGCCGATATCGTCGATGAAATGGTGCAATCTCGTGACGGATTTTTGTGGCTGATTGTAAACGGTACTGAACTGGTTCGCTTCGACGGTAAACATTTCAACGCCTTCAAACAGACCCACGCTATAAATACCGTGGCACTGGCGCCGGACGGAGATCTCTGGATTGGAACTCGAAACGATCTGGAGCGAATTCCTGCAGCGAATCTGAATCAATTCGGCTCAATGCCGGCCACCGTATATCATCCCGGTGAAGGTAAGAGCACTAATGTCTCGATCCTTCATTTCGGTAAGAACGGCGTTCTATGGGTGGGCACTGACGGCGGACTTTTTCGTTTTGAAGCCGGCGTTTTTACTTCTGTCTTACCGAATCTTCACATCGAACGGATTGAAGAGGCCTCCAACGGCCATCTGTATTTAATCACGTGGAAGCAAGGGTTCATTGAGTGGGATGGCTCGCAGGTTGTCCCACATCCGGAACTCGAAGCTCAGCTTGGCGTAAACGCCAGCGGCGTCCATCACGTTTTCGAGGATAGCCACGGCGTTACCTGGTTCGCCACATCGAACGGTTTGGCGCGCCGTGTGAATGGAGTCATCGAAAAACTTCCTGACTACGGCCCAAAGGCACATCACGCAGTCCGCATTTACGAAGATCCAAGTGGTAGCGTTTGGGTTGCGAAACAGGAAGGATTGTTTCGCGTTACCGCCGCTGGTCTGGAACTCGCGGCCGCGGGCATGGATGTGCGGTACATGTACGGTGATCGTGACGGTGATTTGTGGGTCGGCACCAACGGTGACGGACTGTTTCGATTCAAAGACCGCGCAGCCAGAATGTTTACCTCGGACGACGGATTACCAAACAAAATTGCGATGACGGTTTTGGCCACGCGAGATGGAGCGTTATGGGCAGGATTTAATTGCGGCGGACTTACTCGATTTGACGGACACACGTTCCGTACTTACAACGAAAAAGACGGTCTTCTAAATAGCTGCGTGTGGGCTTTGGCTGAAGACGGAAACGGCGACCTTTGGATTGGAACTTATGGCGGAGGACTTTTCCGTTTTCACGATCAAAAGTTTACGCAGTATTCAAAACCTCAGGGACTCGGGAGCGACAGAGTCACTTGCATACTTGCAGCGCGAGATGGATCCGTCTGGGTCGGCACGGCGGCCGGCGTCAGTCATATTCGAGACGGACAGATACGCAACTACGCAAAAGCCGATGGTCTTTCCCAGCCCGCCGAAAAACTTTATCAGGATCGTGCAGGTACTATTTGGTCCGGAAATGCCCTCGGACTTGATCGAATGGTCGGCGACCGATTCGTAAAACTTTCATCCATTCCTAAGTCTCTCGTTTTGCCGCTCGGCGAGAATCGCGCCGGCACACTCTATTTCAGCGACTCACTTGACGGGGAAATTTTCCGCGTCGAGAACGAAAGGCTGGTATCTGTGTTTCCGAATTCCTCGGCGTATAATATGGTGGAAACGCAGCAAGGCGAGCTATGGTTCACGGGTCCCCGAATTTTCCGCGTACCGCCGCACGGTCTTCAGTTTTCCCTTCGACAAGATGAGCCTGTCGATTTTGAAGTTTTCGGTTTGGCCGACGGTCTGACAACAACGCAAGCTACCTACGGCAAACCTGACTCCGCTCTTACACCGGACGGCAAACTTTGGATCGCAACACTGCAGGGACTGGCCATGCTGGATCTCTCGCGCTTGCCGCGGACGGATCGGACACCGGCAATTTATGTGGAGGACGTCACGGTTGGCCGGAACCAAAAACCTCCTGGGCATGAACTTGTGCTGCCAGCCGACACGCATCATCTCGAAATGAATTTCGATGCGATTGAGATTAGTGCTCCGGAAAAAATTCGTTTGCAGTATCGATTAGACGGCGTCGATTCAGAATGGCTCGACGCTGGTTCTTCTGGCCACGCAATTTATAGCAACATTCCCCCCGGGACCCATTCGTTTCACGTTCGTGCGAGCAACCGCAGCGGAATTTGGAATCGCGATGGATCTGTTGTCTACACAATCACTCAGCAACCTTATTTTTATCAAACGCGATGGTTTCTGATCGCCGCGATTTTGTTCACGATGCTTCTGATTGCGGGATTGTATCGCCTGCGCGTGCGGCAAGTGGCGAAAGATCTTAGCGCGCGCTTCGATGAGCGATTGGCGGAGCGCACTCGGGTGGCACGCGAACTTCACGACACATTTCTTCAAACTGTTCAAGGAAGCAAGCTGGTTGCCGATCACGCATTGAAAGCTTCCGAAGATAACGTACGAATGGTTCATGCCATGGAACAATTATCAGAATGGCTAGGACAAGCCACGAAAGAAGGCCGCGCCGCGCTGAATTCCTTGCGCGCATCTACAACGGAGAAGAACAACCTTGCGGAAGCTTTTCGCCGCGCAATCGACGAATGCAAGACGCAAACTCACATGGACGCTTCGTTTTCGGTTGTCGGCGAGAGCAGGGAAATGCATCCAGTGGTTCGCGATGAAATTTATCGCATCGGATATGAAGCAATCCGAAATGCTTGCACGCATTCCGGCGCAAGTCATTTGGAAATCACTCTCGAATATGCGCACGATCTTGTTCTGCGCGTCAGCGACAATGGCGCGGGCATGGATCCGGCAACGTCAGAAAAAGAAGGGCATTTTGGATTGCGCGGAATGCGAGAACGCGCTGCGCGCATCGGCGGAAAATTCACACTGATCAGTTCTCTCGGCTCAGGAACGGTGATTGCTCTTGTCGTTCCAGGAAACATCGCGTTCCGAAGTTCAACTCCATCGCGATTGGATCGAATAAAGTCCCTTTTCAATTCCGACTAAGCATCTTCACTGCGCCGTTTCCACCAGTTTTTCACCTACAGAAAAATCCAGTACGAATTCTACGGTTATCGGTGTGTTGCAAAATTCCGCGCTCGGTTATTTTCGTCCGCGTCAATTCTATTTGACTGAATTTGAAAATGATTTAGCCAAACATTTTGAAGGGAGACGCCGATGGCAGCTTTAATGATGAGTGGGATTATTTCAGCGGAAAATGTTAGCGGAACAACTGGCGAGCGAAGCGAGCAGCAATTAATCACCGCGGCGAAGTGTGGAGACAAACCTGCGTTCGGAGAGCTCTGCGAACGTCACACCAAACAAATTTTTCGCGTCGCAGTTCGCATCACGCGGAATCGCGAGGACGCGGAAGACGCGATGCAGGATTCTTTCCTGAATGCTTACGTTCACCTGAAAAATTTCGACGGCAGATCGAAGTTCGTAACCTGGCTGACGCGCATCGCCATCAATTCAGCGCTGATGAAGCTTCGGAAAAAACGCGCCACTCCAGAAATTTCAATGGATCAGAACGACGCGATGCCTGAATCCCGGTCCCACTTTGAATTTCCGGACAAAGCGCTGAATCCCGAAGAGACGTTCTATCAGAGCGAGAGTAGAAAACTTCTCGACGCCGCAATCGCCCGGTTGCGCCCGCGAACGCGAAAAGTTGTCGAGCTTCAAGTGCTCCAAGAAATGTCGATGAAAGAAGCAGCGCGAACTCTGGAAATTTCAGAAACGGCGGCGAAGTCAAGAATGTTTCACGCAAGAGAATCGCTGCGCGCGTCCCTTTCCGCGCGGGGATCATCATTATTTTTACAGGCGAGTGCGAGACGCCATGCCTCCGTCGCACCAACGAGATTCTAGAGGAACCGCAATAACTCTGAGCAAGTAGGTTTAAAAATGAGCGCTATCAAATCAAACAAAGGAGATACAAAAATGAACACGAAAAAGATGTCCGAAGAAATTAATCAAAATCGCCGCCGTTTTTGTGGAACCGCAGCCATGACAATTGCCGCGGCACAATTTGTCACCCTGGGTTCTGCATTCGCACAATCGGGCAGCGCAAAATCGGCGGGTGCTGCGAGCAGAAAAATCGGCGGGAACACGTCGTTCGGCTCGATCAAGCAGATTGACGCGGGACTTTTGAATATCGGCTACGCGGAAGCTGGGCCGGCAAATGGTCCCGCGGTAATTTTGCTGCACGGTTGGCCTTATGACATTCACAGTTTCGTCGATGTTGCACCGATATTGGCAGCGAAGGGCTATCACGTGATCGTTCCGTATCTGCGCGGTTATGGCACGACGCGTTTTCTTTCCAGCGACACAATGCGAAACGCCCAGCAGTCGGTTGTCGGGCTGGACATCATCGCGTTGATGGATGCGCTGAAAATTCAGAAGGCGATCGTCGGCGGTTTTGATTGGGGCGCGCGCACGGCGGACGTGATGGCAACGCTCTGGCCGGAACGCTGTAAGGGAATCGTTTCCGTCAGCGGCTATCTGATCAGCACGCCAGCTGGAAACCAAACGCCGGTGCCACCGGAGCCTGCGTTTTTGTTTTGGTATCAATATTATTTCGCGACGCCAGTTGGCAAGGCCGGCTATGCGAAATATCTGGACCAGTTCAATAAATTCATCTGGCATCAGGCTTCACCAAAATGGAATTTCGACGATGCCACTTACAATCGCTCGGCGGCATCCTTCAACAATCCCGATCATGTTGACATCGTGATGCACGACTATCGCTGGCGGCTGGGGCTGGCCGAGGGCGAGAAAAAATATGACGACTTGGAAAAGAAGCTGGCCACACTTTCTCCGATCACCGTGCCGACGATCACCATGGAAGGCGATTCAAACGGGGCAGCGCATCCGCCGAGCACGGCGTACCGCGAAAAATTCTCCGGGAAATATGAATACCGACTTATCAGCGGAGGAGTTGGACACAATTTGCCACAGGAAGCGCCGGAGGCGTTTGCAAAAGCGATTGTGGATGTGGACGCGTTTTGATTGCGTTAGCGTTGGGCTGCTCTGCGGACTGGTGGGCACGGTCCGCGGGGCGGCGTGGTGCGGAAAAGTAACCAACATGCATTATAATGCATGTTGGAGCGAGAATTTGGTGAAAAGTGCACTATAATGCACTTTTTGCGGTGGGAAAAAGAGGGAAAAGCGCTTAACGCAGAGACGCAGAGTGCGCAGAGAAAAGATTTGAGGAAGATCAGGGAAGAGAAGCCAGGCCAAAAAGTTACGATGTCGCGAGACTTCAGACCAAGGCTGCCACTACACGATCAAGAGATGGGCTAAGTCCTTTATTAGCATACACATCGACCACAGATCGCTGTAAGTGGTTTATTTGCATATACATCGCAAAATAGGGTGGGGTGGGGGGTACGAGTTTTTTTGAAAATGGGTTATGGGAAGTGCGGATGGGTGACGACTAAGGGTAAGGAAACAAAGGAGATGAGGAGGCGGGCAGCGTTTCGTCGCGAGGTTTTGGGAAAAAGCAGATTGCGCGCAGATTGTTTAGAAAACGTCCCGTCTGTCCCGGATTCCACATGGCCCCCGGCTCCAGCAATCTGATTAAGGTATTGCTGTGCTGTCGCTGTGTCGCCGGAGATCGTCAGAGTTTCCCCGGTTGGATCAACGAGACGTAGAAATCGGGGACAG
>DATBYL010000310.1:0-7119 GCA_036513735.1 Candidatus Acidiferrales bacterium | reverse complement strand
TCCCGCCGAAGATTATTTCGGCTACGGCTGGGAAGTTGGCCGCGTCGGCCGGGCGCTAGCATCCGGCCACGGATTCGCAAATCCGTATCAAGGAGATAGCGGTCCGACCGCCGCGTTACCTCCGCTGTATCCCTTAATTGTCGGCGGAGTTTTTAAATTATTTGGAATTTATAGCAAAGCTTCCGCGTTGATTTTGCTCGCAACGCAGGCCGTCACTTCAGCGGTTACTGCGATTCCAATTTATTTTGTTGCGCGCCGCGTGTTTGGTTCACGCATCGCGAAAAATTCCGGTTGGGCTTGGACGTTTTTTCCATACGGGATTGCAATTTCCGCCGGAACAATTTGGTCAACAAGTCTTTCCGCATTAATGTTCGCCCTGCTTCTGTGGCTCGTTCTGCATTTAGCGGAAGACTACGCAAGTTGGTGGGCTTGGATTGATCTCGGAATACTTGGCGGCTTAATTGGATTGAATAATCCCACAATTCTGCCGCTGCTTTGCGTATTGGTAATTTGGATTTGGTTTCGTCTGCGTGCGCGCGACCGCGGATGCATTCCGCAAGCCGCAGTTGCTGCGCTCATCGCGATGCTCTGCATTTTGCCGTGGGTCGTTCGCAACTACGAAGTGTTTGATCGCTTCATTCCCATGCGATCGAATCTCGGTTTGCATTTACGTGTTGGAAATACTTTGGACACTTCTGAATATTGGCACGCGGAACTCGATCCGCCGCACAGTCCGCGCGAAATGTCAGAGATGTTGCAGACCGGCGAAATCACCTATATGGATCACAAGAAGGAGCAGGCCTTCGCGTTTATCCACGCGCATCCCGGTGTGTACGCCTATTTGGTTTTCAAACGTTTCGCGGATTTTTGGACAGGCATTTGGAATTTATCGCCACAATGGATTAAAGATAATCCCGGTCAGGCCGCGAATATTCCCTTCTGCACCGCGATTACAATTTTCGCGTTCATCGGATTGCGCGGCGCATTTCGTTACGACCGCAACGCCGCGCTGGCGTTCGCGATTTGTCTGATCGTGTATCCAATAATTTATTATTTGACGACCTACGAAATTCCCTATCGTCATCCACTGGATCCGCTGCTAATAATTTTGGCGGTCGCGGGAATTGTCCGAGTTCCAAAATGATCGCGCGCTTGCCACGCAACACGCGCTAAGGCAATCTGGAATCAGCGAGTCCGATGATTAAAGGAAAACGCATCGCCGTCGTGATGCCCGCGTACAACGCGGCGAAAACGCTCGCCCAAACTGTGAGCGAACTTCCGGAATCCGTGGACCTAAGAATTCTCGTCGACGACTACAGTACTGACGACACCGCGAAAATCGCACGCGATTTGGGATTGCAAGTTTTCGTCCACGAAAAGAATTACGGCTATGGACGCAACCAGCAAACGTGCTATCGCGAAGCGCTCGCGGCCGGCGCGGATATTGTTGTGATGGTGCATCCGGATTATCAGTACACGCCACTGCTGGTAACCTCGATGGCCAGCATGATCGCTTACGGTGTTTACGACGTGGTGCTGGGTTCACGAATTATTGGCGGCGGCGCGCGGCGTGGCGGAATGCCGCTCTACAAATATATTGCGAATCGATTTCTTACCGCATTTCAGAATTTAATTGCGGGCGCAAAGCTTTCTGAATATCACACCGGCTTTCGCGCGTTCTCAAAAGAAGTGCTTCTGAATTTGCCGCTGCTGGAAAATTCAGACGATTTTGTTTTCGATAACGAAATCCTCGCGCAATGTATTTTCTTCGGCTATCGCATCGGCGAAGTTTCCTGCCCGACAAAATATTTCGAGGAAGCATCCTCCATCAATTTTTCGCGCAGCGTGAAATATGGATTCGGAGTGCTGGCCACGACAATGAAGTGCCGCCTGCAGAAAATGGGAATCGCAAAGTTCCGGCTGTTCAGCTCGACCGGACGTAAATTGCTTTCCGATTATTACGCCGCGCCAGCCGTTGTGCCGCTCGCTCAAGAACAAGCCAAAAGTGCCGATAGTCGTCGCGCATAGCGGCAAAACCAAGAGATTGGCGTAAGGTTCTCAGTGGTTCGAGGTGGATTTTAGCAGATCTTCCGCGTACACCGCGCCATCAGGTGTGTCCTCGTGTTTGAAATATGCAAAAACTTCGCCCTTCTGCGTTAGGCCTGCGACCTTCTCGGCGATTACTTCGCGAGCCTTCACCGAGTAGTTTGGCTTTCGCAGTCGCAAGTAAGAAAAATCCGCAGTGGCTACATTTGGAGTTTCGAGATCGTCGCTTTCAGCTAAACACAGCGCCACGTTTGATTTGCGCAACGCTTCGTAAACTTCATCGCAAAACCACGACACATTCCGAAACTCGAACGTAGCCTGAGTTCCGCGAGGCAATCCCTTCAGGAAATCCTTAAGTAGTGGCACATCGCATTTGAAATCTCCCCGCAATTGAAACAGTACTGGACCCAGCTTCTTTGCCTTACGCAACGGTTGCAGCGAATCCATGAATTCAGTGGTGACTCCAGTTGCATCGCGCAGCCGCTTGAAATGAGTGATGCTCTGATGGGCTTTAATCGCGAATTTAAATTCAGAAGGAGTTGTTTCGATCCATCCTGATAATAATTTCTCAGTAGGGATACTGCGGAACGTGTAGTTCACTTCGACGGAATTCAGGCGGCTTGCGTAGTACTCCAGGAACTTCTTAGAACTGAGTTTGGCTGGGTAGAAATCCGGCTTCCAGCTCGCGTACGCCCATCCTGATGTGCCCGCATAAATCTTTCCAGCGCTCATGCGATGTGATTTTCCTTTTTGTAAGCGTCGAACTTTTCCAGGAAGCGATCGATATCCGCCTTCAGCAAATAATATGGTGTGCACAGTCGCAATTTTGACGGCTGACTACCGCGAATTTTAATTTTGTGCGTTTTCCACATCCAGGTTTCCAGTTGCATGCGGTCAATCGGCGGAACATTTACCGTTGCGATCGCGCAACGCATCGTGGGATCGGGTGAAGTGACGGTTTGCGCGCCGCGCTTGATCATTTCCGCGTGGATGTAGTCGGCCATTTGTTTGTGGCGCCGCTCGATGCGATCCATTCCAATTTTATTTGCAAGTTCGATCGCCGCGCGCAAGCCCCACAGTTGCGGCACATTGGAACTTCCGAAATGTTGGAACCGTTCGGCGGTGTGCAAAGTGTCCCATCCGCCGGTGACAACGGTGCTCCAAATGCGATCGACTATTTCGTCGCGCATGAACAGGATGCCGGTGCCTTTCGGCGCGAGCAGCCATTTGTGCGGACTGGATGTATACAAATCGCAGCCAATTTCGTGCAGGTGGAGCGGCATCATGCCGATGGCTTGCGCGCCATCCACCGCGGAAATAATTCCTTTGGTGCGAGCGAGCGCGCAAAGTTCCTGTGCGGGCAAAATCACACCGGTATCCGTGGTGATGTGGCTGAAAAACATCACGCGCGTGCGCGGAGTAATCGCGTCATTAAAAAGATTCAGCACTTGCGCTGGATTTTGAACGGGACGCGGCAGCGTAATTTTTTTCACCACGATGCCGTAGCGTTTTGCTTTTAATTCCCAAGGAGAATATCCGCTGCCGTGTTCCTGGTCCGTCATCAAAACTTCGTCGCCCTGCTTCATATCAATTCCGTTGGCGATGTAATTGTTCGCTTCCGTGGCGTTGCGGACCATCGCAATTTGTTCGCGTCCGCAGCCGAGAAACGCGGCGAGCGGATCGCGAAATTCATTCCACGGGCCGTAACCCCAAATGGGATAGTCCTCGGGATTTTCGTCATTCATTTTTTCAGTTTCGTTGTAGCCATCGAACACGGCTTTCAACACCGGCGCGGGACTTGCGCCGACGGTACCCGCGTTCAAATACACTTCGTCTTCGGGTATTAAAAATTGTTTGCGTAGTTCCGCCCAGTAGGAATCAGGATCGCTTTGGAACAAGGATGTTGGCGGCAATTCACGCGGCGCGGATTGCACACGCGCCAGCAGGGAATTTTCAAAAAGTTTTTCACCCAGTAGCCCAGCTCCAGCGATTCCGGCGGCGCTGCCGAGAAAATTGCGGCGATTTAGCATGAAAGCTCCTTGGGACTGATCGCGAAACACGCTGAAGCGGATGCTATCGCTCGTGGCTCGCTGGAGCAAGGGGAACTGATGGTGCGGCGCTACTAATGAAAGAAAGTCAACGGAGCACTGACAGGAGTGTCGGTGCTACCCGCGGACGCGCGCCGATGATTATGTAATACACAGTTAACACCAGTATTGATATACTTCGCGGAATTTAGGCGCCACCGATGTCGGCGGCCCACCTCAAAAAGGGAGGAACTCCATGCCCGCGAAAAAAACTACCAAGAAGAAGGCGGCAACCACGACGGCCACAAATACCGGATTTGTTTTTGCGGACCAGCAGCCGTCGCCGGATAATTTTACAAGTTTCAGCAAAGCTGCGGTCGCCGCAGACACGGCCATTAAAGCCAGTGTAGTGATCGAGCAAATTCCTCCGTTGCGGAAAAATCCCCCGGTGATGTCGCTGAGCGATGTGCTGCCCGCTGGCGCGCTGAATGCTTACACCGACCGCCTGACATTTCATTGCGTCGGCGACACGGGTGGAATTAAGACTCCTGAGCCGCAATTTCTTGTGGCCGATAAAATGGTGGAAGATTTTGCCGCCACGGATCCTTCCGCGCGTCCCGCATTTTTCTTCCATCTCGGCGACGTCGTTTATTATTTTGGCCAAGCGCAATACTATTACGACCAATTTTACGATCCCTATCGCGATTATCCCGCGCCGATTTTCGCGATTCCGGGCAACCACGACGCTGTGGTTTACAAAGCGGAAACGGGGAAATCGCTGGACGCGTTCCGCGCGCAATTCTGCGCGTCTACACCCTTGCACACCGCGGAAGCTGCCGGAATTGCACGGACGGCGATGACGCAACCCGGCGTTTACTTCACATTGAACGCGCCGTTCGTGAAAATTGTCGGCCTTTATTCAAACACTTCAGAAGGAACTACGCAGGGAGTGATCGCCGACAAGATTGTCGGCCAGGATCAGAAAAACTTTTTAATCGCGCAGCTTCAACAAGCCGCAGTGGATCGAAAAGACGGATTTCAGGGCGCGGTAATTCTCGCCGTCCACCATCCGCCGTTCACCGGGAGCACGCAGCACAGTCCAAGTCCGGCAATGTTGAACGACATTGACGATGCCTGCACAAAATCCGGCGTCACTCCCGATGCGATTTTTTCCGGCCACGCGCATATGTACGAGCGTTACACGCGGTACCTGACCGTGAACGGTGTGCTGCGGCAGATTCCGTACGTCGTGGCTGGAACTGGCGGCTTCTACAATTTGAGCGGACTGAAACATGGAGCCGCTCCGCCGCCGCGCGCTCCTGTGGATTCAAGCGACGGCGATGGAAAGGGAAATCGACTGACGCTGGAAAATTATTTGGCTACAAACTTCGGATTTCTGCGCATCACAGTTTCACCGGCGCTTTTCTCCTGCGAATTTGTTGGCGTGACCGACGCCGCAAATCCGGGACAAACGCTGGACCGTTTCACTTTGGATTTGACGACACATCAACTGACCGGATTTCGGCATCCGTAATCGCAACTTCAGTATTCGCACGGCATCCCGGCACGCAAAGTTGCGTATCGGGATGCTGCGTTTTCCGCATAAAATATTTCCGCCCGACTACTATTGGCGATAGAATCTCGAATCAGCTAAATATTTCGGAGGAATTGCGCGATGCGTTCGCAGAAGTGGTTTTCGGCTAAAAAGTGGAGTGCGCTTCAAATTAGTATCGGAATTTTTGCCGCGGTGATTCTTGGCGCGATCGTGTTGGGCGCGCAATCATTCGACGCGAATTTGTGGAAGCCGGTGCGCTGGCGATTGGTTGGCCCGGCGCGCGGCGGACGCACGCTGGCTGTTTCCGGCGTCGCGGGAAATCCGGACGTCTATTACATGGGCACGGTGGCGGGCGGAGTTTGGAAGACCACGAATGCCGGCGGCAATTGGACTCCGCTGACGGACACGACGGACATCCGCTCGATTGGCGCGATTGCGGTGGCGCCTTCGGATGTAAATATTATTTATGCGGGCACGGGCGAGTCCTGCATTCGCGGAGATATTTCCGATGGCGACGGAATGTGGAAGTCGATGGACGCCGGAAAAACATGGACGCACACCGGCCTGGAAGATACGCGGCACATTTCGCGCATCATGGTTGATCCGCACGACGCAAATATTGTTTTAGTTGCGGCGATGGGCCACGCATTCGGTCCAAATAATGAACGCGGAGTTTTCCGTTCGACCGATGGCGGAAAATCCTGGACGAAAACTTTATTCAAGGACGATAAGACCGGCGCGATCGATCTTTCGATGGATCCGGAGAATCCGCGAATTATTTTCGCGGCGATGTATCAATTCATTCGCAGGCCCTGGAATTTTGAAAGCGGTGGCCCGGGCAGCGGAATTTATCGTTCAGGCGATGGCGGAATTACGTGGACGCAAATCACCGGACACGGCTTACCGGGCGGCGTGCTTGGCCGAATTGGGATTTCTGTTTCCGGCGCGGACGGGAATCGTGTATACGCAATTATTGAAGCGGCTCGCGGCGGCGTATATCGTTCTGACAATGGCGGCGATTCGTGGCAATTGACGAACGCGGACCACAGCCTGACGCAACGCTCCTGGTATTTCCATCACATTTTCGCCGACCCGAAAAATGCCGACGTTGTGTACGTGCTGAACACCAGCATTTTGCGGTCGATTGACGGTGGCCGCACGTGGAACACGATGCGCGGCACGCACGGAGACAATCACGGATTTTGGATCGATCCGACGAATCCGGATTGGATCATTAATAGTAATGACGGCGGCGCGGCGATCACGCACGACGCGGGCAGAAGTTGGAGCAGCGAAGATAATCAGCCGACCGCGGAGTTTTATCACGTGGATACGGACACGCGCTATCCATACATGTTGTACGGCGCGCAGCAGGATAATTCCACCGTGGCAATTTCGAGCGCAGCCGGATTTGGCGGACGCGGCGGAGGAGCGCCAAGTTTTTATGATGTTGGCGGAGGAGAATCCGGATGGGTTGTGCCGAGCCGCAAG